>JAFGWC010000021.1 GCA_016937695.1 Bacteroidales bacterium | reverse complement strand
CTTGATTTAACTCAAAAATTGGGTCTTCATATAAATACAATTACAAAATATCATAATATAAATTTAACGAATCTAGAAACAAAAGATAAGCTAAAGATACAACCAAACGGCCAAACAAATATTGGATTTGGGTTTAATTATAAATGGCTTGGTTTAGGCGCATCGTTTAGTATGCCTTTTATGAATAAAGATGACGAAAAATATGGCGAAACAAGCAGATTTGACACTCAGCTGAATATTTTTTCGAAATGGTTTGGTGTAGATGCTCATTTACAATACTATAAAGGATTTTATCTTAGCAATCCTGATGATTTTCAGGAATGGGAAGAGGAATATTACCCTCAAATAAACGATATAGAATCTATGTCGCTGGGAATATCAACATATTATTTTTTCAATAATAGAAATTTCTCATATAAAGCAGCTTTTATTCGAAATCAAATACAGAAAAAAAGTGCAGGAGCTTTTATTTTAGGCGGTTTTTATAAACTTAATATTGTTGTTGCGCCTAGTGGTTTTGTGCCTGTTGAGTTAAATGACACATTAAAGCCATATTTTGATATTTCTGCATATAGTTCCGGTATAATTGGAGTTTCGATTGGATACACATATACTTTAGTCCTTTTTAAAAACTTTTTTGCAAATGCATCATTAGTTCCAGGTTTGGGAGTTAGAGTTGTTAAATTGTGGGCAGATAATTCAGAATATAATCTCGATCCTTCGTTGTCTAGCTCTGTAACAATAAGATTAGCAATGGGTTACGAAGGAAAGCGGTTTTATTGGGGTTTTAATGCAATAACATCAATCGATTCATATCAGCACGAAACAATGGAGATTTCATCATCAACAGGAAATATAAAGTTTTTTGTAGGAAAAAGATTTAATTTCAGCTTAAAACGAAAAAATAAAGACTAATTTATTGATTTTTTTATTGAAATTTTTATTGAAATCAAAAAAATAATTATTTCTCTTATGCTAAATATTACAAGAGGTTTTTTTATCGATAAGCGTCTTAATATTAATGTGTTATGTAACTTGAAGCTTAAAAAAACATTTATAAATCAATATGTTTATTTATAAAAATAGCAATTTTAATAAAGCTTAACAAAAAAGATTATTGCAAAAATAAAACTTTGATTTATCTTTGTAATTTAAAATCATTCTTAATAATAATTTTGGCAAGAATATTAGCAATAGATTACGGCAAAAAACGGTGCGGAATAGCTGTTACAGATTCTTTACAGATAATTGCATCAGGCTTAATAACTGTGGAAACACAAAATCTGCTCGATTTTTTAGGTGATTATTTTACAAAGGAAAAGGTTGAAATGATTGTAATTGGTTATCCTGAAAAAATGGATAATTCAAAAACTTCAGATTCTGTTCCATTAATAAAAAATTTTATAAAAAAGTTTAAAAAAATTTATCCTAATTTGCCAATAGAAAAAGAGAATGAGCATTTTACTTCAAAAATGGCCGTTAATGCTATGATTGAAGGCGGAGTAAAAAAAATGAAAAGAAGAGATAAGGCCTTGGTTGATAAAATAAGCGCAGCTTTAATTCTTCAATCTTATATTGAAAAAAATAGTTAAAAAGATAAAAATTAGTAAAAATATGGTGTTTCCTGTGTCAATAATTGGGTCAAGTGTTTTAAGGCAAGTTGCAAAAGATATTGATAAAAATTATCCTGAACTTGATAAGTTTATTGAAAATATGTTTGAAACGATGGATAAATCTGATGGTGTTGGTTTAGCAGCTCCACAAATTGGAAAGTCGATAAGGTTATTCGTTATTGATACAAGTCCGATGTCAGAAGACGATCCAAGTTTGATAAACTTTAGAAAAGTGTTTATAAATGCTAGAATTATTGAACGTACCGGCGATTTTGATATAATGGAGGAAGGTTGTTTAAGTATTCCGGGAATATCGGAAGAGGTTAAGCGTGAAACTAAAATTGTTATTGAATATGTTGATGAAAACTTCGAGTTTCACAGAGATGAGTATGAAGGACTTGCAGCAAGAGTTATTCAACACGAATATGACCATTTAGATGGGGTTTTATTTACAGATAGAATTTCGCCTTTAAGAAAAAAATTAATCAAAGGAAAACTTTTAGCAATTTCGAAAGGAAAATTTGAAGCAAAATATAAATTTAAACTTCAAGAAAAGAAAAGAACATGAACTTGATTAATAAAGGATTACGAATTTATGACAATTTGCAATCCTTCATTTTTAAGTTAAATTTTATTCATAGATTTTAAATAATACTCTACTTTTCCTAATAAATCATTTAATCCGATAGGCTTTTTTACATAATCTAAAGGTTTTAACTTCATTACTTCGTTTATATAAGCCTGAGTGTCAGCAGCACTAACAATAATTATTGGAATGTTTTTTGTTTTTTCATCCGTTTTTAATTCTCTTAAAACTGCTAATCCATCAATTCCCGGCATCATTAAATCCAGTAAAACCATATCCGGAATTGTAGATTTAATTGTGCTAATTGCCTGTTTGCCATTATCAATAATAGTAACTTTATAATCTTGCTCTTCAAATAGAATTTTACAAAGCAAATTGTTTGTAGAAGAATCATCTACAATTATTATGTGAACATTACTTTTCATGTAATTTGTTTTTTTTTAATTAAAATAAATATTTTGCAAAAAAAGTATATTTATTAAATATCACCAACATTAAAAAATGAAACAACATCATTTAAATAATCAGCTTGACTGGCAAGCTCTTCAGAGCTTGTTGCCATTTCTTCTGATGTTGCAGCATTTTGTTGTGTGATTTGATTTAATTGATCTATTGCATTAGAAATTTGAGCTGTTCCCGAATTTTGTTCCATACTTGCAGCAGCAATTTCTTGGACAAGAGTAGCTGTTTTTTTAATGTTTGGAACAATTGCTTTAAAAATATTTAAAGTGTTTTCTGCAATTCCTACGCTTTTAGCAGCAACTCTGTCAATTTCTTCTGCCGCAATTAAGCTTTTGTCTGCTAGTTGTTTAACTTCTGATGCAACAACAGAAAAACCATCTCCGTATTTCCCTGCTCTTGCAGCTTCAACGGCGGCATTTAGTGCTAGCATATTTGTTCTGTTTGCAATTTCATTAATTACTGCAATTTTATCAGCAATAATTTTCATCGCATTTACTGTTTCAATTACAGCTTTTCCGCCTTCTTCTATTTCAGTTGTTGATTTTAATGCAATTGCTTTAGTTTCTATCGCATTATCAGCATTTTGTTGAGTATTTGCAGACAATTCTTCAATTGTAGCAGAAATTTCTTCGGTTGATGATGATTGTTCATGATTTCCTTGAGCCATATTTTGAGAAGTATCACTCATTTCGTTGCTTAACTGTGCTATTGTTTTTGAGCCGTTTACAACGTTTGTAATCATTTCTTTTAAGTTTGCAACCATTTCGTTTAATGCAGAGCTTAACTCGCCAATTTCATCTTTTTGATTAATGTTAAGCTTATTAGTTAAATCGCCTGCAGATATTTTTTTTGCAAATGCTACACTTTCGTTTATTGGTTTAACAATATTATTTGTTAAATAATATGCTATTGCAAACGCAATTAAAGCTGCAATTATTACGAATAAAAATAATTCTTTTTTTGTTAATTGAGCTTCATTTATCATTACGTCCTCCGACATAATTTTTTGATTTACAGTACTATGCAATTCGTTAAATAAACTCGAAACTTTTTCTAAACTAGGCAATGTTTTTTCTACAAAAATTTTATTTGCCATATTCATCTTCTCAAGTTTGGAATTATTTATTGCAATTATTTCTTCTAATTTAGAAAAAACTTCGTCTGCATATTTTGTTGTATTATTCTCATAATAGTAGATAGCTGCATTTCTGTTATTATTTGCTAATAATTTTTCAATTTCAATTACGCTTTCATGTAATTTTCTATGTGGTTCCAAAATGCTGTTAATTTTTTGTGCATATTCTGGATTTTTGTTTAAAAAATACACTGTTTCAATATCATTTAACCATAAAGCAAAATTACATTTTGTAGCATCTGCTTCAACATCAATATTTGAATTGTTTAAGGTAATTGCTTTGTTAACTTTATTTAGCCAATTTAAATGTTCTGCTTTTACTTGCATTAATCTAATGCTGATTTTTTTATCGGCTTGTTCAAATATATCAGAAATGTCTTTAGCTGATTTATGTAGCTGAGAATGAGGGTCTTCTATTTTTTCGAAAATTGGTTTTAGTTCAGGAACTAATTTTTCAGCAAGTTTTCTTTCTTCTCCATAATAAAACTGGCCAAATTTGCATTTATGCGAATCCATTTCAACATCTAATATGCTTACATTATCATCATTTAAAAATTGACTTACTTGATTTACCCATTTTAAATGGTCTAAATCTTTTTGAATGATATTGCTTTTTATTCTATTTCCGCCAATAACTTCATTTCCATTAGTTATTATTTCGTTTATTCCGTTAATTGAAAAAGCTGATATTATTATTAATATTGCTATTATTGAACCAAAAGCAATAAAAAATTTATTTCGTAATTTTAAGTCTTTCCATTTCATAATTATTGTTTTTAAGGGTTTTTTTGTATACGTTTAATAATATTTTTTAATATCGTTCAAAATCATCATCTCTAAATCTATTGCTATCTAAATCAAGTTTATAACCTTTTGGATTTTCTGCAATTGAATTTTTAGGTTGCTCTATTTTTGCTTTTGTGACATTTGTTTTTTCTTTTTTTTGAAAATTTGTATCAACTACTCTTTTTATTGAACTACTTTTTTTTACAAAAGTCTTTTTATGAAGATTCGACGCGTCAAGTTTGAAAAAAGAAATTGTATGCTTAAGTTGTTCTGCTTGACTTGAAAGCTCTTCAGAGCTGGAAGCTAATTCTTCGGAAATAGCTGAATTTTGCTGAGTAACATTGTTTAGTTGGTTTATGGCATTGCTAATTTGGTCTGTACTAGAACTTTGTTCCATTGAAGCAGTTGAGATTTCTTGTACTAAAGTTGCTGTTTTTTCAATGCTAGGAACAATTTCAGAAAGCATTTCTCCTGAATTTTCGGCAATCATAACACTTTCTGCTGCAACTTTATCAATTTCTTCTGCAGCTAAGCTACTTCTTTCAGCTAAACTCTTTACTTCTGAGGCTACAACAGCAAATCCTTTTCCACGCTTACCTGCTCTGGCAGCTTCAACTGCTGCATTTAAAGCAAGCATATTTGTTTGATTTGCAATTTCGCTTATTATTGAAATTTTATCAGCAATAATTTTCATTGATTCAACTGTGTTTAGAACTGATTTACTTGTGTCTTTAATATCAGCTGCTGCTTTATTTGCAATATTTTCAGTTTCTTTTGAGTTAGAAGTACTTTGTTGAATATTGGCATTTATTTCTTCCATAGTCGATGATACTTCTTCAATTGATGAGGCTTGCTCGTTAGAACCCTGAGACATTTGTTGTGCTGTTGAACTTATTTGTAAACTTGCACTTGCTACATGGTCAGCACCAACTATAATATCGGTAACGATAGATTTAAGTTTTTTAATCATATCATTTAATGCATAAGTCATTTTACCAATTTCATCATTTTGGATTATTTCGATTGTAGCAGATAAATCGCCTTCTGCAATTTTATTTGCAAAATCTAGTGATTTTAGTATTGGAGGAACAATAGAATTAACTAATGAAATTATTATTAATATTGCAAATGTTAGTACTATAACACTTAGAATAATTGCTGCTTTAAAAATGCTTTCGGCAGTTGTGTCAAATATTTCATTAGCTTCGTTATATTCTTGTAAAAAAGAAGCTTCCATATTTGTAAAAGGAATTGCAAAATCTGTTAAAAGTTTCTCTAATTTAGCATCTATTTTGTGTATCTGATTGTTAATAGTTCCTGATGTGTCTTTTTTTAATGACGGAATTAAATCATCTTTATAGATAGTTGAAATTTCTTTTTTTATTTTTTTTGATTCTTCAATCCAAGCTATTTCTTGGTCTGTATCTGCTTGATTTTCAATGTTATTTATGATTTTATCAATATTATTTATTTCTTTGTCCCATTTTTGTTCAGATAGATTAAAGTTTCGATGTATTTCAGTGTCGGCAATAATTAAAGACATATCTAAATAAAATGAACTAGCTTTTTCTGCTTCAATTACATCTAAACCACTTTTAAAACCATGATGTTGCAAATTTGCCATTTTATTTACATTAACAATTATATAAATCATTGAAATAGCAAATAATAGAAGAATTACTGCAAAACTTATTATTAATTTGTAACTTATTTTTAAATTTTTCATTTGTTTAAATTTTAAAATTCTGTTATTCACTGTAAATAATCATTTATTCAGAATCAGTTTTATTTAATTCAGTATCTTTTTTTATTTTCTCTTCTTTTTTTTGTTTTTTTAATTTATCTCCCTTTTTTGTTTTCTCATTTTCAATAAATTCTTCAGTTTTCTCTTCTTTTTTTGTTTTTTCAGACTCAATAATTTCATTAATTTTCAAATCGCCTAAATCAATAATTTCTTTAATTGACAGTACTTTATCAATATCAATTATCATAATAAAAGTTTTGTCGTCTTTTTTATACATTCCGTTTATAAATTTTGATTCGAAAGCTGTTCCAATATTTGGTGGAGGAAGAATTTCTTTTTTTACGATTTGAATAACTTCTTCAACTTTATCAACCATTAAACCAAGTTTTATTTTGTTTTCAGCAGTTTCTATTTCTAAAACAATAATGCTTGTTTTCATTGTTATGTCTATTGGCGGTAAACTGAATTTTAAATGGCTGTCGATAATTGGTAAAACTTCGCCTCTTAAATTTATGACTCCTTTCATGTATTCCGGAGATTCCGGAATTTTTGTAATTTTTTTCATCTCAAGAATACTCAAAATTTTATCCACATGAATTGCAAATAATTCAGTATCAAGGCAAAATACTAAATATGAATTTATCTTGGTTTTTTTATTTTTCTTGTTCATAACTGTAATTTTAGGCTGTTTTTTATTTTTATATGAATAATTAAGCAACTTCTGTAAATATTTTCACTTCTTTTTTTCGTTTATAAGTAGAAATGCTATTTAATGATAAAGCTTTTTCAATATCTAAAATCATAATAAATTTTTCGTTGCTTTTTTCAAACATTCCGGTTATATAATCAGATTGCTGAGAGTTTTCGATTTTAGGAGGCGGCAAGATTTCTTTTTTTGTAATTCTGATAACTTCTTCAACTTTATCAATCATTAAACCGATTTTTATTTTTTCGAAATCGCTCCAAATCAATTCTAAAATCAAAATGCTGGTTTTCATTGTTATAGAAGCCGGCGGCAATTTGAATTTTATATGGCTGTCTATTACCGGAATTATTTCTCCTCTAAGGTTTATAACTCCTTTTAGATAATTTTCTGATTTGGGAACTCTAGTTATATCATGCATTTCAACAATTGTTAAAACCTTTTTCACATGGATTGCATATAGTTCATTTTCTAAAGTGAAAACCAGAAACGAATTTATTTTTCTTTTTTTATTCATCTCTAATTTATAAAGTAAAATATTTTACTGTTTTATTCATTTCTATTGATTGTTCCGCTAAAAGCTCTGCATTTTTAACTAAATTATCAACAGTTGAAGTGTTGTGTTGAACAGTTGAACTAAATTGCGCAATTGCTTCGTTAATTTGGTGAGCATTAGCAGTTTGTTGCATGCTGGCAGTTGCAACTTCTTCCATTTGTATAGCTGTTTTTTTAATTGCAGGTAATATTTCTGAAAATAATCCGCGTGATTGTTCAGCAATTTTAAAGCTCTTTTCAGATAATTCAATAATTTCTTTAGCTGCATTTTGACTTCTTTCAGCTAGACTTTTTACTTCTGCGGCAACAACGGCAAAACCTTTACCTTTTTCGCCTGCTCTTGCTGCTTCAACTGCTGCGTTTAAAGCCAGCATGTTAGTTTGATTTGCAATTGCACTAATTATTGTGATTTTTTCGGCAACTGTTTTCATTAAGTCAATTGTTTGTTCAATAGATTTACCACCTAAATCTGCTTTTTCGGCTGATTCTATTGCCATTTTTTTATTTGTTTGAGTAATTTCTGTGTTTTTTTCTATTGTTGCTGTCATTTCTTCAACCGATGCCGAAAGCTCTTCAATTGTGCTTGACTGTTGATCTGTTGAACTTGAAATATTATTTGCTGATTCATGCATATTTGCAGATGCTTCAGTTATTTTTTCGCTTGCTTCTAAAATTGTTTGAATTACTTCTCTTATTTTTAAAAGCATTTTTTTTGTATGAGATTGCAATTTGCCAATTTCATCTTCTCTTGTAACTTCTATATTCTCGTTTAAAAATCCGTCTTCCAGATTTTTAAGTATTTTTTCAGTTACATCTAAAGGATTTGAAATAATTCGTTTGCTCAAAAAATAAATTAGTAGAGCTAATATAATAAGCATTACGATTGCTATTGTTAATATGCTGATTTTGAGATTACTAAGTAAAGCTTCTGATTCTGAAACGTCAAATTGATAAACATAAACGCCAATATTTATATTATTATAATCTTTTAAAGGAATTATTGCATATTTGAAATTTTCTCTTTGAAATATGTTTTCGCCTAAGGATCCTTTATCAATATCTTCTTTTGTAAGTAATTCTGCATTAAATAACTCTGAGCTTGTGTTGACTAATGCAAAGCTGCCTATTTTACTGCCTTTTGAAGAAGAATTGATCGTTGTGCTGGCATCAGTAATTTCAAATTGTTCGTTGTTTAAAAAAACTGCAAATTGGTCGTTCTGGTTTCCTGTTTTTAGTTGGTTTAAAAGCTCTCCAATAGGAAAGAAGTTCTCAACAGTTCCAACTACATTATCAAGACTGTCAGATATTGTTGCTATTCCTCTAATAACCAAACCGCCTCGTCCAACTTCAATTCCTTTAACAGCATCGTTTGTTTTAACGGCTTCTTTAATTGTGTTTCTAAAACCAGAAATGTCATCACCTCTTTTATCTGACCATGATCGATATAAAGACCTTGTATCAGAAGTATGAAAGTGGATTTTTAAATCCATATCCATGTTCCTTTTTATTTTGTTATTGATTTGAGAAACTTGTTTAATAAGTGGTTTAATTGCCAATTCTCGATCATTGGTTTCCGCTAAAATTCTATAAGCTTCTTTTGTAGATGCTAAATCGGCAAAACATGATGCTGTCATTAAAGCTTTTGATTGTATTCTCTCAAGATTGCTATCGTAGTTTGACAGTTGTTTTCTTATTCTGTCAGAAATATAGTTTTCAGAGTTTTTACTATAATTAAATACTACAACCCAAAGAATGATAATTAGAATAATAGCTGTTAGAAGAATAAGAGGGATTGAAATTTGTAGCGAAATTCTTTTTCTAAACATAATTTTATAGTTTAATAGTTTAATAATTTTTTTTATTCAAAGTTCCGACACATTTTAGTAAAAAGCTAATTATCAGATGGTTTATAAGATTTGTTTTTAATAGTATTAAAATTTGTTAAAAATTGTCTGCTGACATAAAAAAAAATGTCAGATAACAATAATTTAATTTGCTTGTTGGATATTCTTTTTTTTTGTTAAATTTGAAAAGAGAAAAATTCAATTAAGATATTAAATAATTTGTATGAATAAATTCATTGACAATATTGATTGTCATCATTGTAAATTAGGATGTGTTAATTTTATGAAACCTTCTGAAAGTGAATTGGATTTACTGTTAAGTTCAAAAAGAACAATTTGCTATAAAAAGTCAGAAACAATATTTAAACAATCAACATTTGTATCGCATGTAGCATTTATTCGTTCGGGCTTAGTTAAAATTTTTACTGAAGGCTTTAACGATAAAAATATTATTATACAATTTATTGCAAAAAATAATTTTATTGGTCTTCCTTTTATTTTTAATGATAATTATTCGTATTATACGGCCACAGCATTAACAAACACAGAGCTTTGCTTAATAGAAAAAAATGAATTTTCAAAACTGATACTTAATAATTTGGTTTTGGAAAAATATATTTTAAAACTAATCTCAAACGATGCCGGAATTTTATGTGACAAAGTTAGTAGTTTGGGAACTAAGCAGTTACATGGCCGTTTAGCATCAGCAATATTAAATTTATCAAAAGGAGATTTTAGAGACGAAAATATATTTTCGCATTTAACAAAAAGAGAGCTGGCTGAATATGCAGGAATGTCTGTAGAAAGTTTAATGAGACTTTTGAGCGAGTTAAAATCAGACAAAATAATAATACAAAAAGGCAAAGAAATAATAATAAACGATTATAATTTACTTGAAAAATTAAGTTTGGTAGGATAAAATGTTTAAGCTTTAGTTTAGATGTGGGATATTTTAAAAGTCTGTATTGCTTATTTCATGCAAGTGATTAGTATACTAGTAATTAAGAATATAAGCAGTTCATTTTTAATTACCTGTTAATTAACGAAAAACAAATAATTATTATTATCATAGAGTATTTAAACCACAGCTAATGTATCGTGCATACGCCTTATTATGAATTAGTTATAAAAGAACAAGAAAATTAAAAATAGTTAATAAAATGAAATTTAAAAAGATAAACAGCATAACTATAATGAATTTTTTGTTTGCAATTATTTTTGCGTTAACTGTTTTTTCGGCATATTTAATAAATTCAAAATACAAGCAAGATTATATTGAGAATGTTCAAAATCAATTACTTATAAGAGCTGAATTAATAGCTTCCGGAATAGAGAAAATATTTATAGAGCACACACATAAATTATTGACATTATCAGAAGATTCAATTATTCTAGAAACTTTTTTAAAAGGCGAGAAACATGATTTTAAAAATTATTGTCCAGTTCAAAGTTTCTACGAAAATCATAAAAACGACATTAATACAATAGGTTTAATAGATACAGATGGCATTATCTTTCATTCTCATCCATTAAATCATGGTATCATACTAGATTCTGCAAAAAAACAAGAAATATTTTCGATATTAAAAACAGGAAAATCCGGCGTAAGCAGAATTTTTAAAGATTCTGATAACGAATATGCAATTTCAATGTATCAGCCTGTATTAAAAGACAATAAAGTAATTGGTTTGATTTGTTTTAAAATATGGACAAAAACATTAGGCGCAATTTATAATAAGTCTCTGGAAAACAAGAATTTATATTCACATATAGTTGATAGTTACGGCGATTTTTATTGGTCGAAAAACTGGGAGGTTGTTGGTGAAAATTCTTTTGATATAATTAACAATGATAAAAAAGCTTTTCCTAATATTGATTTTACCGAAAGAGAAAAGTTTTTAAAAAAAAGATTAACAGAAGATGAAGGTCATGCCATTGTTTTAGTGAGGAATCAATTTATGAATGTACAAGAAAAAATGATTGTCGCCTTTAAATCTTTTAAAATAGATGACAAACAATATTCAATTACGATACTTGAAAAATACGATAAAGTTATTCAACCCTCAATTGATTATTCTAAAAAGATATTTGGCATATTGTTTCTTTTTTTGGCATTATTAATTTTGATTTTCACAATAATATTACGTAATCAAAAAAAACATTTAAAGCTTATAAAAGAAGCTGATTATTTAAAACAAATTTCAGAAAACATTGATGAAATAAAAGCACAAAAAGAAGAGTATGAATCATTGTATGAGGAATATAAAGCTCAAAACGAAGAGCTTTATATAGCAAAACAAGCAGTAGAAGAAAGTGAAGAACGATTTAAAATGCTGTCTGATTTAAGTTTTGAAGGCATTTTAATTCATAAAAACGGAATAGTATTAGATATGAATGAAGCTTTGCTTAAAATGTTCGGCTACGAAAAAGACGAAATTACAGGCAAAAATTTCATTGAAATAGTTGTGCCCGATAAATATCTTGAAAAAGCATATGAAATGATGAAAAAAGAATATGCACAACCATATACAATTGAAGGACACAGAAAAGACGGAAGCATAATATATTCAGAAGTAGAATCAAAAAATTTGTTTTATAATGGTGAAAATATAAGAGTTACTTCTATTCGAGATATTTCAAAACAAAAAATTATAGAATCTGAATTATCAAAATCGCAGCAAAAGCTTGCATTGCATGTAGAACAAACTCCGCTTGGAGTTATCGATTGGAATCTGGATTTTACAGTTAACTCATGGAATAAAGCCGCTGAAAAAATATTTGGTTTTACTTATGAAGAAGCAATTGGCAAACATGCATCTGAATTAGTATTCCAAAATAAAATTAATGAAGAAATTGAAAAATTATGGGTCGAATTATCACATAGGAGTTCCGGAAATTATTATGTTAATGAAAACAGCACAAAAAGTGGAAGGCTTATTGTTTGCGAATGGTATAATACTCCACTTATCGATTCATCAGGGAATTTAATAGGCATTGCTTCTTTAGTTCAAGATATTACAGAGCAAAAAGAAATGCAGGACGAATTGGTTGAAAGTAAATTTATTCTTAGCGAATCGCAACGAGTTGGAGGAATTGGTTCTTATACATTTGATTTTGAGTCAAATAAATGGACAAGTTCAAATGTGCTTAATGAAATATTAGGAATTCCGTCTAATTACGATAAAAATGCTGAAAATATAATTGAATTAGTACATGAAGAGGATAAAGAAATGATGCTTAGATATTTTTCTAAGAACGTTATAGAAAATCATGAGTTTTTTAATAAAGAATTTAGAGTAACTCGATTTAATACTAAAGAAACAAGATGGGTTCACTGTATTGGCGAACTAAATCTTGATGAAAATGATAATCTATTAAGAATGATAGGTACTATAAGAGATATTACTAAACAAAAAAACGACGAACAAGAAATTAAAAAGTTAACAACAGCAATAGAACAAAGTCCGGCTACAATAGTTATTACAGATATAGAAGGCAATATTGAATATGTAAACCCAATGTTTGCAAAAACTACCGGTTATACTAAAGAAGAAGCATTAGGTGAAAATCCAAGAAGACTAAAATCAGGAGAGCAGCCAGACGAATATTATAAAGATTTATGGAAAGTAATATCTTCAGGCAGAACATGGCAAGGTATTTTTCATAATAAAAGAAAAGATGGAAGTTTGTTTTGGGAATCAGCAATAATATCGCCGCTTAAAAACGAGAAAGGTCAGATACAAAGTTACCTTGCTATAAAAGAAGATATTACAGAAAAGAAAAAAATTGAATCGGCATTAGCTGAAAGTGAAGAAAAATACAAAGCGGCTTTTAAAACCAGCCCCGATTCTGTAAACATTAACAGAATTAGCGATGGATTATATTTTGAAGTAAATGAAGGTTTTACAAGACTTACAGGATATTCCGAAGAAGATGTGAAAAATAAAACATCATACGAAATCAACATATGGTATAATAATAATGAAAGAAAAAAATTAATAGAAGCACTAAAAAAAAGTGGATTTATTAATAATCTGGAAGCAAAATTCAGGCGAAAAGACGGAACCTTAACTACTGCGCTCATGTCTGCAAGAGTAATTAGCATTAATAATGAAAAATATATATTATCAGTAACAAAAGATATTCAAAAATTAAAGGATTACGAAAAAGAATTAATTGTAGCTAAAGAAAAAGCTGAATTAAGCGACAAACTAAAAACCGCCTTTCTTGCAAACATGTCTCATGAAATTAGAACACCGATGAATGGAATATTGGGATTTTCCGGTTTGCTAAGTAGAGAAGGCTTATCTGAAGAAAAGAGAGTGCAATATACTGATATTATTCAATCTAATTCTGAGCAATTATTAACAATAATAGATGATATTTTAGATATTTCTAAAATTGAAGCAGGGCAAATTGATTTATACGAAAGCGAATTTGATTTGAATAAATTAATTAAAGCTTTGTATAATTTGTTTTTACCACAAGTAAAGCAAAAAGGAATTAGCTTTATTAAAAATATTGCAGAAAGTGATATTGTTATAAAAGCAGATGAAACTAAATTGAAACAAATAATTACTAATTTACTTAACAACGCTATTAAATTTACACATAAAGGATTTATTGAAATAGGTTTTAAAGCAAAAGATTATTTTATTGAGTTCTATGTGAAAGATACTGGCATTGGCATTTCAAAAGATCAGCAAAGCGTTATATTTGAGCGGTTTAGACAATTAGATTTAACTTCTTCAAGAAGATATGGCGGAACAGGTCTTGGATTATCGATAACAAAAGCTTTTGTTAAAAAAATGGGAGGAGAAATATGGTTAGATTCTGAAATAGAAAAAGGGAGCACTTTTTATTTTTCGATTCCAATTCCTGAATATTTTCAAATACAAGAAAATGTTGTAGAAAAATTTACTTACGAAGAAAATGATAAAATAATTGGAAATAAAACAATTTTAATAGCTGAAGATGAAGAGGACAACTTCCTGTATTTGAATGAATTACTGGAAAATTCAAATACTACAATAATACATGTAAGTGATGGTAAAGAAGCTGTTGAAAGGTTTAAAAATGACCATATTGACCTAGTTTTAATGGATATTAAAATGCCAGTAATGGATGGTTATGAAGCTACCAAAATTATAAAAAAAATAAATCCTAAAATACCTATTATTGCTCAAACGGCATTAGCCTTGGTTGGCGATTCTTCTAAAGCTATTCAAGCAGGATGCGATGATTATATTACAAAACCAATTGACGAGAATAAATTATTAGAAATCTTAAAGAAATATCTTTAAGTATTAAATTTCAAAATTGTAATTAATTATTAATATTTTGTCGTGTTTTATTTGTAAATTTACTTTTTTTACATAAAATTTGTAATCATGACAGTATTTAAATATCAAGCAAGCTTTCCAATTTCTTCTTCTTTGCACAAGAAAACAAAAAGTTCGGTTAAGCTTATAAAAGAAAACCCTGAAGGCGATAAATCAAGAAATATGCTTGCTGATGTTGTTAATAGTTTAATTTCTGAATCTTTAGATTATTACTTTTTGTACTCCTTAAAAGTAATTGGTTTAAATATGCTTGTAAGAAAAGCAATAACTGTTGTTGTGTCGCCTTTTAAAACTGCTGTTCAAGCTACTGCAAAGCAAATTATAAAAAAAATGGACGACAAACAATTAATTGCTACTGTAAATTTTATAGATGGTTTTATAAGTTAAATTGTTAAACTGCCTATTATCAGCAGTTTAACAATTCAATCGTGTGTTTTAAAAACTAAAAAAACTCTCTGTCTAAATCTTTATCGCCTCTTCCGGACAAATTTATAATGCTGATTTCATTTTTTTTGTCTTTAAGTAATTTAATTGCCAAAGCTACTGCATGAGCCGATTCTATTGCCGGAATTATTCCTTCAATAACAGATAATAGCTTAAATGCTTCAATAGCTTCTTTATCTGTAACAGCATGATATTTAACTCTTTGCTCATCTTTAAGCAACGAATGTTGAGGACTAACTCCCGGATAATCTAATCCGGCAGCAATAGAATATGCTTCAACAGGCTCATTATTTTCATCAACTAAAGCATAAGAGAAAGTTCCTTGAAAAATTGTTGGTTTTCCCATATTTAAAGTAGCCGCTGTTTTTCCAATAATTAAACCTTCACCGCCGCCTTCAGCAGCATAAATTTGTATGTTTTCGTCATACAAAAACTCTGAAAATAAGCCTATTGCATTTGAACCGCCGCCAATACAAGCAATTAAATTATCAGGCAATTTACCTTCGGCTTCTAAAATTTGCTTTTTCGCTTCTTTTCCAATTACCGATTGAAAATATCCTACAATTGTTGGATATGGATGAGGTCCAACTTGTGAACCAAGCAAATAATACGAATTTGGATTCTGAATGTAATATTCAAGAGCAGCATCAACAGCATCTTTTAATGTAGCAGTGCCGTTTTTTGTTAAAATTACTTCTGCACCAAGCATTTTCATTCTGTCAACATTCATTTTTTGCCTTTCAGAATCTACTTTTCCCATAAAAACTTTACATTTTATTCCAAAAAGTGCTGCTACTGTAGCTGTTGCAACTCCATGTTGACCGGCGCCTGTTTCAGCTATAATCTCCTCAGCACCAATATGTTTGGCTAATAAAATCTGTCCAATTGCATTATTTATTTTATGTGAGCCCGTGTGATTCAAATCTTCTCTTTTCAGATAAATTTTACTTCCGATATGCTCTGAAAGCCTTTTGGAATAATAAAGAGGAGAAGGTCGCCCAACATAAGTTTTTAGCAAACGAATGTATTCTTCTTGAAACGAACTTGTTTGAATTATTATTTTAAACTTTTCATAAAGCTCTTTTAATATCGATTCCAAAACAGGCGGAACATACATTCCGCCGTATTTTCCATAATTCCCATTTATTGATTCGAAATCTGTGTTTTTTGTTTCTATATATTCTAAAGTTTCCATATTATGTATTTTATTTTGTTATAATTTCATTTACTTATGATAATTTTGGCTCTAGTTTAGATTTTCTGAGATATTTTAAATATCATCATTATTTATTTTTTGCAAGTAATTAGTATACTGACAATTAGTAATTAAGAATATTAGTCATTTGTTTTAATTACCAACCACAAAGGGCTAATGCCATTGAATTAAGAATAAATATCGAATAATGAACAAGGAATGTCAAATGAAGAACGAAGCCACTTCATCATTCTAATATTGAAATTAGGTGTTCGTTATTATAAGTTTGCGGAAATAAATCATAAATGATTTCCAAAAATTTTCCAAATAAATCTTAAGTAAATGGTATTACCAAAAGGGCTCAGCGAAGCTAATTTCTAATGACTAATTACCTGTTAATTAGAGCAATACAAATTATTTTGCGCATCGCAGAGTATTTAAACCAGAGTCTGATTTTTGTAAACTAAATTGCCACAAAAACATTATTTTACGCCACCATTTAATATAAAGATTATTCATTTTCTTAAAATTTTGATACAAAAAAAGCCGTGGGATAGTTCCCACGGCTTACAATTATTTGAAAATAATTAATATAGCAATTTTAACTCTCCTGTTTAGAAAGAAAAATTTGCCACCACCAATTATTTAATATAAAATTTCTCATTTAGTTTTTTATTTGTTCCAAAGTAAAATATATTTATTTGAAAAAACAAAAATTAATTCAAAATTATTGGATAAATTATCGAAGTCCATATTTCATAACCTTTTTCATTTAAGTGAATACCATCTTTTAAAAAAACATCACTTTTTATTTTCTTGTTTTCATCAAATATACACGTGCTAACATCTATAAACTCACAATTTTTAGTTTTTGTACAATAATTTTTCAGCATTTTATTAATTTCATTCATTTGTGGCCAAAATTTAATTCTATCAGGAGAAGGTTTAATTGAAAGTATAAATAGCTTAGTATCAGGTAGTTTATTTGCTATTAATTCATAAAATAGTTTATATGATTTTAATATTTTTTTGCTGCTTGAATTTAATATTGCTACGTCGTTATCGCCCGAATAAAAAACTATTTTTTTTGGTTTGTGTTTTAAAATCAATGTGTTTGAATAATAAATTGCTTCAGCAACAGTAGAACCGCCAAAACCTCTGTTTATAGCATTTAGCCCTTTCAGATCTTCTTTTAAACTCGTCCATTTTCTAATGCTGGAGCTGCCAACAAAAACAATATCTGTTTTTCTATTGATATTTACAGAATCATCTTTTTTGAAGTTAATTATTTCATTTTCAGAGCGTTGCAATAAAGTTGTGTCGATAAATTCGGATAAAGAAATTTTATCAGTATTTATTCTTTTAACAATTACGCTTTCATTAGGATTGTAAGGCGTAGGCTGACTTTTACAACTTATTATAGATGTTGCAGAAATCAAAATTAAGATTGCGCTGTATTTTAATATATTCATAAAAAGTAATCTTTTTTTACTCTAATTTTTTTGTTGTTCAATAAAATTATTTTTCAAATTAATTAATTTGCTGATAAAAAAATTAATGTCTTTTTCTGTATTAAATTCATTAATTCCTATTCTAATAAACTCATTATCAGCAATTTTATTGTTATTAGGATAATCAGCATTTCCAACTGTTATTCCTTCAATATCTAATTTTTGTAAAATATATTTTCCGAAAATGCTTGTCGGTAAAAAATATGAAACCATAAAATACAAACCTTCATTATTATATAATGATAAAGTATTTTCGATATTAAAATTTTCTTTCATTTTAGAAATCAGATATTTTTTCAGATTAACAATATAAATTTTATTTTTTTCCATATTTCTTAATGCCCGATTAAAAATTTCGACATCTTTTACTAAAATTTCAGGATTAATATTTTCATCAGCAATAAAATTATTTCTAATTTCAATATATTTTTTATTACTGATATTTATTTGTTGATTATAAAAAATAATTCCGGAATTTGTATTTCTCGATAAGTTTTTAAAATCGAAACTAGCAAAATCAGGATTAATAGTCTGAAAATCAATATCATATTTACAAATAGTTAAATCTAAATTCAAATAAAAAATCGATTTGTTTTTTATGCAAATTTGTGAAACTTCTTTAACAGGCAATAAAATTCCGTTATATTCATTTGCATGCAATAAAAAAACCAGCGAATTATTATTCTTGGATATTTTTTGTTCTAAATCAGCAGTAGATATTTTACCCAAATTGTCTGTTTCAATAAATATCAGCTTTATTTTTCTTGCATTTTCAACAGATTTTAAATAATCAAGAACATTATTGTTTTCAAACTCAGAAGTTATAATTTGTTGGATATCAAGAAATAACAAAGAATAATTTATTATAGATTTAAAAGACGAAAGACTATTTTTTGCAAAGAAAATCTTATTATTCTCTGTTTTTAATATCTTTGAATAATAATTTCTTATTTCATCGATTTTAGCTTTCGATTTTCTGCCAAAATAATCAATAAAATCAGAATTTAATTCATTACAACTTCTATAAATATCAGATTCATTGATGTTTATAGAAGAATTTATATTATCTAAAAATATTCTATTCACTTAAAAATTTCTGTTTCAGGACAAATTAAATCATTTGATTTTCAATTTCTTTAATAAATCGTTCTGCCAATTTATTCGCATTTTCTTCCGTATCGCTCTCAGCATAAATCCGTATAATCGGCTCTGTATTAGATTTTCTGAGTTGCACCCATTCGTTTTGAAAATCAATTTTTAATCCGTCAATTGTACTGATATTTTCATTTTTATACAATTTTGTAATTTTTGAAATAATTTCGTCAACATTTACTCCGTCATGTAATTGAATTTTATTTTTAGAAATAAAATAATTTGGATATTCATTTCTTAAATCAGAACATTTGTTTTTAAATTTAGCTAACTGACTCAAAAACAAGGCAATACCAACTAAAGAATCTCTTCCGTAATGCAATTCAGGATAAATAATTCCGCCATTTCCTTCGCCACCAATAACCGCATTTACTTCTTTCATTTTTGTAACAACATTTACTTCGCCCACAGCCGAAGAAAAATACTCTGCGTCATGCTTTTCGCTTATATCCTTTAATGCACGAGTCGATGATAAATTTGAAACAGTATTTCCTTTCTTGTTTTGTAGAATATAATCTGAAACTGCAACAAGCGTGTATTCTTCGCCAAACATACTTCCGTCTTCATTTATAATTGCAAGTCTATCAACATCAGGATCAACCACAAAACCTAAATCGCATTTAGTTTTTTTAATAAGTTTAGATAATCCGCTTAAATTTTCAGGTAAAGGTTCAGGATTATGAGGAAAAATTCCGTTTGCATCACAATATAATTCAACAACATTTTCAACTCCTAATTTTTTAAGAAGTTCAGGAATTGCAATTCCACCAACAGAATTAACAGCATCAACAGCAACTTTAAAATTGGCTTTTTTAATTGCATTTACATCAACAAGTTTAAGTTTCAATATTTCTTCAATATGATAATCAAGAGCATTCTCATTTTTTGTGATAATGCCTAAATCGTCAACTTCAGCAAATACAAAAGATTCATTATCAGCTATTTCCAAAACTTCTTTTCCATCTTTGTCTGTAATAAACTCGCCTAATGAGTTTAATAATTTAAGAGCATTCCATTGTTTTGGATTATGGCTTGCAGTTATAATAATTCCGCCGGCAGCACTCTCTTTTGTAACAATCATTTCGGTTGTAGGTGTAGTAGCTAAATCAATATCAATCACATCAATACCTAAACCAATAAGGGTTGAATTAACCAGCTGTTTAACCATTGAACCCGAAATTCTTGCATCTCTTCCTACAACAATTTTTATTTTTTTATTTGTGTTTTTATTTTTTATCCAAAATCCAAAAGCCGAAGTAAATTTTACAACATCTAAAGGGCTCAAACCTTCACCGGCTTTGCCGCCTATTGTGCCTCTAATTCCAGAAATAGATTTTATAAGTGTCATAATTTATATTTTATTTTGTGAATGTTTTGTTAAGAAAATCAAATTTACATACAATTAATATATCGCAAATATACTTGTATCAATAGATAAAAGCTAATTTATGATATGAAAAAATGTATAGAGATATTTTTATATGTTGTTAAATATATTTGATGTGATGAAAATTTGCCGTAATTTAGCACTAGAAAATAATAAACTTTAAATACAAATAAATTATGAAAGTAACAATCGTTGGAGCAGGTGCTGTTGGTGCAAGTGCCGCTGAGTACATCGCAATTAAGGATTTCGCTGATGAAATAGTGATATTGGATATAAAAGAAGGTTTCGCCGAAGGTAAAGCAATGGACCTTATGCAAACTTCTTCTTTGAATGGATTTGATTCTAATATTATAGGAACTACCGGTGATTATTCTAAAACTGCAAATAGTAATGTAGCAGTAATTACAAGTGGTATTCCTCGTAAACCAGGAATGACTCGTGAAGAACTTATTGGCATTAATGCAGGAATTGTAAAAGATGTAACAAAAAACCTAATAAAACATTCGCCAAATGTAATTATTATAGTTGTTGCTAATCCTATGGATACTTTAACTTACTTAGCTGCAACAAGTTCAGGGCTACCTAAAAACCGAGTTATTGGTATGGGTGGTGCTTTAGATAGTGCACGTTTTAAATATCGTTTAGCTGAAGCTATGGATTGTCCGGCTTCTGAAATCTCAGGAATGGTAATTGGTGGACATAGCGATACAGGAATGGTTCCTTTAATAGAGAAAGCATCACGTAATAGCGTTCCTGTTAACGAATTCCTTTCTGAAGAAAGAATGCAAGAAGTAGTAGAAGCTACTAAAGTTGGTGGTGCTACTCTTACTAAATTGTTAGGTACAAGTGCTTGGTATGCACCTGGTGCAGCTATTTCTGAAATGGTAAAAGCTATTGCTTTGGACTCTAAAAAAATGTTTCCATCTTCATGTTTCCTTAATGGAGAATATGGCTTAAAAGACATATGTATAGGTGTTCCTGCTGTTATTGGCAAAAATGGTATTGAAAAAATTCTTGAAATAGAATTATCAGCAGCAGAAAAAGAAAAACTTGTTTCTTCAGCCGAAGCTGTTCGTAAAACAAATGCATTATTAGACGAAGTTGCTTAATTTCAGATATTAATTTTATAATTAATTAACTACCTCAACAATTTCATTGAGGTAGTTTTTTTTTAGATTTATTAGAGTAAGAAAATACAAATTAAATATTGTTAAATCTGATTAAATAAGCTATTGTCTTTTACAAATGGCTGACAGTAAGATGTTGCTTACTTGATAGTACAAAAGAAAATTATAGTGATATGTTTTTTTATTTTTCAGATAATAAATGATTACTTTACTTTTTTTAAAAAAAAATCTATATATTTGCGCTTTTGAATAAAAAAAACTATAAACAAATAGAGTATATTTAATTATAAATCAGTAAGAAATGCAGAATAAAGGAGCAATTAGATTAGTAGCAATTGCATTAGCATTAGTGAGTATTTATCAATTATCATTTACATGGATAGTTAGTAATGTTAAAGATGATGCGTCGGAATATGCAAAAGGTAATTCATTAAAAGAAACGGCCTATCTTGATTCTATTTCAGGTAAAGGTGTTTATGATTTCTTATGGATTAGAGATTATACATTCAGAGAATGTCAGGATAGAGAAATTAACCTTGGTCTCGACCTTAAAGGCGGGATGAATGTTATTTTAGAAGTTTCAGTCATTGACTTAATACAATCTCTTTCAAATTACAGTAAAGATGTAACTTATACAAAAGTTTTAAACCTAGCGATTGAAAGACAAAGAAATAGTCAGGATGACTTTTTGACTCTTTTCGGACAAGCTTTTAAAGAAGTTGCTCCTGAAGGTTCAAGCTTAGCTTCAATTTTCAACACAATTGATCTAAGAGATAGAATTAATTTTAATTCAACAAATGATGAAGTTTTAAGTATTTTAAGAGAGGAAACTAAAAGTGCTATCGATAACTCTTTCAATATTTTAAGAACTAGAATTGACCGCTTTGGAGTTAGTCAACCTAATATTCAACAATTAGGAGTTGCTGGCAGAATTTTAGTTGAACTTCCTGGCATAAAAGACCCTGAACGAGTTAGGAAATTATTGCAAGGAACTGCAAATCTTGAGTTCTGGGAAACTTATGATAATACAGAGGTTTTTGAATATCTTAAACTGGCAAATGAGAAAATTAAAGGTATTTCCACTTCAGATAATAAAGTTGAAATAGATGAAACTGAAATTAAAAAGGATTCAAATATTGTTGAAGATTTAATCGTAAATGAACAAATTAAGAAAGATTCGACAGAAGAAATTGCACTTTTAGATGAATTAAATAAAGATTCAACAGTAATTGCAAACAAAAAATATGATGATGCATATGCTGCTTTTGCAAAAGAAAACCCTTTATTTGCTGTACTAAGACCAAGCACCGACAGAGAAGGGAACTTATTAAGAGGAGCAACAGTTGGTACTTCTCATGTTAAAGATACTGCAAAAGTTAACGAACTTCTTAAACTTAATCAAGTTAAAGAAATATTGCCTAGAAATTTAAAATTATTATGGGAGGTTAAAGCAGTTGACTATAAAGCTGCCGGAGAATATTTCCAATTAGTAGCAATTAAAATCACAAATAGAGATGGTCAACCAGCTCTTGGTGGAGATGTTGTTACAAATGCGAGAGCAGAATTTGGACAAAATCAGGCTACTGCAGAAGTTTCTATGAGTATGAATGCTGAAGGCTCTCAGATTTGGGCAAGGTTAACAAAGGATAATGTTGGAAAACAGATAGCTATTGTTCTTGACAATTATGTTTATTCAGCTCCTAATGTAAGCGGTGAAATTAAAGGCGGTCGTTCTCAAATTACAGGACATTTTTCTGTACTTGAAGCAAAAGATTTAGCAAACATATTAAAATCAGGTAAACTTCCTGCGCCTGCAAAAATAATTGAAGAAGAGATTGTGGGGCCGTCATTAGGTCTTGAAGCAATTAACTCAGGATTAATTTCATTTATTTTAGCGTTTATTATAGTTCTAGTTTATATGATATTTTATTATAACAAAGCTGGATATGTAGCAAATATTGCACTTATAACAAACGTATTCTTTATATTTGGGGTTTTGGCTTCAATAGGCGCAGTTTTGACATTGCCTGGTTTAGCCGGTATCGTTTTAACAATAGGTATGTCGGTTGATGCGAACGTACTTATTTACGATAGAATCAGAGAGGAATTAGGTCTTGGAAAAGGGCTTAAACTTGCAATATCAGATGGTTATAAAAACGCTTATTCAGCAATACTTGATGCTAACGTAACTACTCTATTAACAGCTATTGTTTTATTTGTATTTGGGCATGGACCAATTAAAGGTTTTGCTACAACTTTAATTATCGGTATTTTAACTTCATTATTCTCAGCTATTTTTATTACAAGATTGATTTTTACTTGGATGCTAGATAGAAAAAAATCGATAAGTTTTGCAACTAGATTTACCGAAAATGCTTTCAAAAATGTAAATATCCAATTTATTGGAAAAAGAAAAATATTTTATGTTATTTCAGGTGTTTTAATAGCAATATCAATATTCTCATTGTTTACAAGAGGACTAAATCAAGGTATTGATTTTAAAGGAGGTAGAACATATGTTGTTAAATTCCAAAATGATGTTAAAACAGATGAAATTGCAAAAATTTTAAAAGTAGAGTTTGGTGATGCGCCTGAAGTTAAAACATATGGAGATTTAAATCAGGTAAAAATCAGTACTAAATACCTGGTTGATAGCAATGATGATAATGCTGACAGTATAGTAGAAGCAAAATTATTTATTGGATTAAAACCTGTAATTGGCGACAAGGTTGATTTTGATACATTTATTCAGGATTACAGACAAAGTTCAAGAAAAGTTGGGCCAACAATTGCTGATGATATTAGAATTGCAGCTATTTATTCTATATTATTTTCATTGCTTATAATGTTCTTATATATTTTTATAAGATTTAATAAATGGCAATTTGGTTTAGGCGCTATTGCAGCATTAGCACATGATGTTTTAATTGTGCTAGGTGTTTTCTCTTTATTCTCAGGTATTGTTCCATTTTCTTTAGAGATAGATCAAGCATTTATAGCAGCTATACTTACAGTTATTGGTTACTCTCTTAACGATACAGTTGTTGTTTTTGACCGTATAAGAGAATATATCAGAGAGAAAAAAAGAGGTGAGCGAACAGAACTTTATAACGCAGCTTTAAATAGTACTTTGAGCAGAACATTTAGTACTTCATTTAGTACATTTATTGTATTACTTGCAATATTTATTTTCGGTGGTGAAGTAATCAGAGGCTTTATTTTTGCAATGTTAATTGGTGTTGTTGTGGGTACATATTCATCCCTATTTATTGCAACTCCGGTAGTATTTGACTCAATCAAAGTTACTGAAAAGAAAGAAGTTGATGAAAAGAAAGTTTATAAAGGCAGTAAGAAAAAAGAAAAAACTGTTTAAATAATTATAAATTTAAAAATTAAGAGCTTGCTTTTTTAGTAAGCTCTTTTTTTTATCTTTGTTTTTAAATTAATAATTAAGATATGAGCATTTTATTTATAAGCGGATCCGAAATCTTTGTTATAATGCTTGTTGTATTATTGCTTTTTGGATCGAAGAGAATACCTGAAATAGCTAAAGGTCTTGGAAAAGGTGTTAAGGAATTTAAGAAAGCTACAGATGAAATAAAAAAAGAAATTTCAGATGTTGATATAACTAAAGATATTAAAGACATTAAGAACAATTTAGAAAAAATGTAAATGTATAATTTATAAAATTTTATTGTCCTTTTTTACCGATTTATTACATATCATAAAATAAACATTTAGGATATGTAAATTAATTAGTTGTAAATCAAATAAATAGAAAATAAAAAAATAATATCATATTAAGTAATAATGGAGTACGTTAAATTTATATCCGGTCTTATAATTTTAATTTTTAGCGGAAAATATCTAGTAGAAGGTGGAGTTTCGCTTGCAAAACATTTTAATATTTCAACATTAGTTATTGGCGTTACAGTTGTTGCTTTCGGAACATCTGCACCAGAACTTATTGTTAGTGTTAATGCAGCAATAAGTGGGAGTCCGGAAATCGCTTTTGGAAACATAGTTGGTTCTAATATTGCAAATATTGGTTTGGTACTTGCCATAACTGCAATTTTAATTCCTATTCCTGTAAATAGAATATCATTTAGGTTTGATTGGCCGTTTATGATGTTAGCTTCAATTCTTTTATTTGTATTTACATTTAATGATGTAATTAGCTTTTATGAAGGTTTGATACTTTTTTTAATACTTATTGTTTTTATATATTTTGCCGTTTCAAAAGGTAATGTGAAAAAAGATGAAGCTAAGGTTAATGAAACTGATGAACCAAAGTTTAAATTGATTTTATCAGTAATAATAATAGTAATTTCCTCTTTCGGTTTAGCTTTTGGCGCAGATTTTTTAGTTGACGGTGCATCAAGTATTGCAACAAGCTGGGGTGTAAGCAAACGAGTAATTTCTATTACTATTGTTGCCTTTGGAACAAGCGTTCCTGAATTAACAGCCTCAGTAATTGCAGCATTTAATAAAGAAACAGATATATCTATTGGAAATATTATAGGCTCAAATATATTTAATATTATGGCTGTACTCGGAATTACTAGTATGGTAAAAGAAATCCCCATTGATCATATTGCATTTTCATTTGATATTATTTGGATGTTATTTGTTTCCGTGCTGCTTTTCTTATTTATCTTCCCGTTTAAAACTATATATTTAAACAGAGCTGAAGGAATGCTTTTATTATTATCATATATTATTTATATAAGTTTAGTACTAGGTGGTTTCGATTTCGAATCTTTCACACAATCTTTTGCTCAATTAGTTTTAAATAAATTTTAATTTATGGTTGAAGCAATTGATATAAAAAAAACGTTTGGGAACTTAGAAGTTTTAAAGGGAATTAATTTTTTTATCAACAAAGGTGAAATCGTTTCGATAGTTGGAGCAAGTGGAGCTGGTAAAACCACTCTTTTACAAATAATCGGAACTTTAAATAATGCTGATATCGGTAAAATTTTAATTAATGATATTGATGTTAATCATCTCAAAAACAGCCATTTATCTAAATTTAGAAATGAACAAATAGGTTTTGTTTTTCAGTTTCATCATTTATTACCTGAATTTACTGCACTAGAAAATGTGTGCATTCCTGCATTTATAAAAGGTGTTTCAAAAAAGAAATCTGAAGAAAGAGCAAAAGAGCTTCTTTCATTCCTTCAATTAGATAATCGTATACAGCATAAACCAAGCGAATTGTCTGGAGGTGAGCAACAAAGAGTTGCTGTAGCAAGAGCATTAATGAATCAGCCTTCTGTTATTTTAGCTGACGAACCTTCAGGTAATTTAGATTCGAAAAATAAAAAAGAATTGCATGAATTGTTTTTTAAATTGCGAGATAATTTTAAACAAACGTTTATTATTGTTACTCATGATAAAGAATTAGCCACAATGTCTGACAGAATATTGAATATTAAAGATGGAATAGTCGAGTGAATATTTTTTAATTAATATTTTTATACTTATATCTTTATTAAATGGTGTTATCTCAAAAAGAATTAAAAGAATTTCTTGATGAAAAATATTATCAGTATAATAATGTTGATTTTATTGAAACAGATCCTATTCAAATACCTCATTCTTTTACTTTAAAAGAAGATATTGAAATTTCAGCATTTTTATCGGCAACAATTGCCTGGGGAAATAGAAAAATGATTATCCGAAATGCAAAAAAAATGATGAGTTTGATTGACAATTCACCATTCGATTTTATTCTAAATTCTACAATTAAAGATATTAATGCAATTGATAATTTTGTTCACAGAACTTTCAATGTTGTTGATTTTCAGTTTTTTATTAAAAGCTTAAAAAATATTTATAAAAATCACGATGGTTTAGAAAATGTTTTTTCCAATAATTTTACAGATGTGAAAAGCGCTATTGCTAAATTCAGGAAAGTGTTTTTTGAAATTCAATATCCTGAAAGAACAGGCAGACATGTTTCAAATGTTGAAAAAAATTCTGCAGCAAAACGGATTAACATGTTTTTGATGTGGATGGTAAGAAATGATAACAGAGGAGTGCATTTTGGGCTGTGGAATAAAATAAAATCGGCAGATTTGTTTTTACCACTTGATGTTCATACAGGAAATGTTAGTAGAAAACTTGGTTTATTAACAAGAAAGCAAAGTGATTGGAAAGCCGTTGATGAAATTACTGCTAATCTTAGGAAGTTTGATGAAAAAGACCCTGTGAAATATGATTTTGCATTATTTGGACTTGGAGTTTTTGAGAAGTTTTGAACACAAAAGAAATATTTCTTGTTAAAGTTCAAATTTTTCACTTTTAATTTTTAATTCTTTAATTTTGTTTTTTGTCTTTATATATTTGTCTTTTATCTTGAAACCTTATGTCAAATAGTTATTTTAAATTCAAGCAGTTTAATGTTAATCAGGATAAAACAGCTATGAAAGTTGGAGTTGATTCTGTTTTGCTTGGCGCATGGACAAAAGTTGAAAACTCGAAATTGATACTTGATGTTGGAACTGGCACAGGCTTATTAAGTTTAATGTTGGCTCAAAAATCGAATGCTAAAATTACTTCTATTGAAATTAATGAAGATGCTTATAATCAAGCTATTGAAAATGTAAATAATTCAATTTGGAAAAATAGAATAAGTGTAATAAATATATCTTTACAAAATTTTGTTGAAATTTGTAAAGATAAATTTGATTTGATTATTTGTAATCCTCCATATTTTGTAAATTCATTTAAATCGCCTGAAAACAGCAAAAATACAGCAAAACATAACGAAGAGCTAAGTTTAAATGATTTATTTGAAGGAGTAAAACTATTACTTTGTGAAAAAGGCAAATTTTCTTTGGTTTATCCTTTTGAACAAAAAGAAATGCTAATTAAAACTGCTGAAAATAAAAAGTTATTTCCAGTAGAAATATCTAAAATAAGCGGAAATGAAAATAAAAAGCCAAACAGAATATTTGTCAAATTTAGTCATGAAAAAGCAGAGGTAATTTACAGCGAAATTTATATAAGAGATTCATTGTCAGGCGAATATACTGATGAATACAAAAAACTCACAAAAGATTATTATTTAGCTTTTTAGTTTTTCTAAATCAACAGCATAACAAAACTTAGGCTTTTCATCTTCAAAATTTTCCCACAAATGAATCGAGCTGCCTTTACATTGATTAAAATACTTACAATTAATACATTCTGTATTTTTCAGCCAATCTCTATCTCTGAAAATATCAAAATTATTTTCCCATAAATTTGCAAAATTATCCTTTATAATATTACCAACATGAAAAGCCTCAGAATTATTTGTGCATCCAGTAATAGTTCCATCAGATAAAATTGAAGCAATATTAATTCCCGCTCTGCAAAAAAATGGATTGTCTCTTACTTGAATGTCTTTTT
Source organism: Bacteroidales bacterium (assembly GCA_016937695.1). Taxonomy (GTDB): domain Bacteria; phylum Bacteroidota; class Bacteroidia; order Bacteroidales; family NBLH01; genus NBLH01. Next base: position 5,424 of record JAFGWC010000021.1, on the reverse strand, counting down.
CCATACTAATCCAACCTTCGCAACTAAGATTAAGATTTAAACCTTTTTTAAAATAGGCTTTTTTATTTTTCGCAATAAAATCAAGCATTTCTTGTGTTTGTTTAAATGATAAATTTAATTTGTCATTATTTTTTGCTCTTCCTGATGGAAAAATTCTAAATAATCGCCAGTTTTCGATTTTATTTCTGATTAGTAATTCTGCTAATTTATCTAGTTCATTTATGTTTTTCGGATTCACACAAGTAACAACATCTTTAAAATAGATATTTGATTTCCCGATTTCATTTAATGCAATTAAAACTTTTTTATAAGCAATTTTGCTATTTCTAAGCCAATTATGCGAGTTTTCTAATCCATCTAAACTTAAAGTGATACTATAAATTCCAGATTCGATTAGTTTGTGTAATGTGCTACTGTTCAGCTTAATACCATTTGTAACCATTCCCCAGCGCATTTTTTTATCCGAAATATATTTGCCGATTTTAAAAACATCAGGATGCAATAATGGTTCGCCACCAGTTATAATAAAAGCAACACTTTTAGAATATGTTTTTTCAAAATAATCAATTATTTTAAACCAGCTTTCAGTTGTTAATTCAGGGAACTTAGAATCTGCTTTGCAATCAGAACCGCAATGCAAACAGTTTAAATTACATTTTCTGGTAATTTCAAGGAATAAATAAGAAAGTTTATGCTCTTTTATCTCAATTTGTTTATAAATTGAATGTAATTTGGTTTTTAATTTGAATTTTAGTTTCAATAGTTATAAATATCAGATTAATTTCAAGAAAAATAAAAATTAACTAAGTAAAAATTAAAGTCGTTTAGTTAAAGGATATAATATTATGCGTTATTTATATTTTCAAATTACAACTTAACTTGCAACTTTAGTTGTGATTTCAATAAAAATTCTTAACTAAACGATATTGAATCGCAAATTGTAAAACTTATTATTTCCCTTTAAGAGTAATTTCAAAAAAGTTTGAATCAGTAATATCAATTTTTGCAGTTTCAAATTCACCTCCATTATCAGCACCATCAATATCTTCAATTTTAATACTGTAGTGATATTTATCTTTTTGAACAGGATAAAATTCGACCAAACCATTTTCATCAGTATAAAATTCATCAATAGGGTTTCTGTTTTCAAAAAGTTGAACTTTTAGGCCTGCAATTGCTTGATCATCAGAATTTTTAGTGCTAATTAATTTTGGATTTTCTAGTTCAACCGGAACACCATAACAAGCAGCAAAAACTATTGAAAAAGAGCCTGTCAGGAAAAAACGAAGATGTTTATTTATAAAACTAAGCATGACTTTAAAAATTAAAATTAAAATTAAAATGATATTTTAAAACATATAAATTGAATCTAAATAGCTCGCTTTTGTACAAATTTACAAAATAATTAATAAACTTGTTGTAGAATATAAAATAAGAATATGCAAAGAATAAAAAAAAGCTTATTTTTGTGAGCAATTTGAAAGAATATATATTGAATAAAACTGCAAATAGTATCTAAAAAATAATAGTTATGCAGTAAATTTTAATAAAGGTTAATATAGATCAATTTTAAATATTTAAATTATGGTTAAAACTAAAAAGTATCTTACTTGTGACGGGAACCACGCTGCTTCGCATATAGCTTATATGTTTAGTGAGGTTGCGGCAATATATCCTATTACACCTTCATCAAACATGGCCGAAAATGTTGATGGATGGGCAGCTAATGGCAGAAAGAATATTTGGGGAGAAACAGTTTTAGTAACAGAAATGCAATCAGAAGGTGGTGCTTCAGGAGCAGTCCATGGTTCATTGCAATCAGGTGCATTAACAAGTACTTATACTGCCTCACAAGGATTATTATTAATGATTCCAAACATGTATAAAATAGCAGGTGAATTATTGCCTGCCGTATTTCATGTAAGTGCTAGAAGTCTTGCAGCTCAAGCACTTTCGATTTTTGGAGATCATTCTGATGTTATGAGTGCTAGACAAACCGGTTTTGCTTTTTTAGCAGCAGGTAGTGTACAACAAATAATGGATTTAGCTGGAGTTGCTCATTTAGCAGCAATCAAGTCAAGAATACCATTTGTTCATTTTTTTGACGGATTTAGATCATCTCATGAAATTCAAAAAGTTGAAACTATTGAGCAAGACGATTTGGCTAAATTAATAGATCAAAAAGAATTACAAGAGTTTAGAAACAGGGCATTAAGTCCTGAAAATCCTGTAACTAGGGGTACAGCTCAAAATCCTGATATATATTTTCAGGCTAGAGAAGCATCTAATCGTTTTTACGATGCCGTTCCTGATATCGTTGATGGATATATGCAGGAAATTAACAAATTAACAGGACGTAATTATGCACCATTTACTTATTATGGAGCAGATGATGCAGAAAATATTATTATTGCAATGGGTTCTGTTACTGAAACTATTAAAGAAGTAGTTGATTATCAGATTGCTAAAGGAGATAAAGTAGGACTTATCTCTGTTCATTTATACAGACCTTTTTCTGAAAAATATTTTATGAAAGTATTTCCTAAATCAGTAAAAAGAATTTCTGTTTTAGATAGAACTAAAGAGCCAGGTGCAAATGGCGAGCCTTTATATCTTGATGTGAGAGATTTATTCTACGGAAAAGAAAATGCTCCTATTATTGTTGGTGGTCGTTATGGATTAAGTTCTAAAGATACAACTCCTGCTCAAATGATTTCTGTTTTTGATAATCTAAAACAAAGAGAACCAAAAAATAGATTTACTGTTGGTATTGTTGATGATGTAACATTTACTTCATTACCATTATTACCTGAAATTAGTTTGTCTACTGCTGGCACATTTGAGGCTAAATTTTATGGTTTAGGTTCTGACGGAACAGTTGGTGCTAATAAAAATTCAATTAAAATTATTGGTGATTCAACTGATAAATATGTACAGGCATATTTTGCTTATGATTCAAAAAAATCTGGCGGTATTACAGTCTCTCATTTAAGATTTGGAGATAAAGAGATAAAATCAACATATCTTGTTACAACACCTGATTTTGTTGCATGTCATGTTCCTGCATATCTTAAAAAATATGATATGCTTAAAGGTTTGAAAAAAGGAGGAACTTTCCTTTTAAACAGTATTTGGGACGAAGAAGAGACTAAAAATCAATTGCCTGATAGTTTTAAAAAACATTTAGCCGAAAATGACATTAAATTTTATATCATAAATGCAACAAAGATTGCAGTTGAAATTGGACTTGGTTCAAGAACAAATACTATTATGCAATCAGCATTTTTCAAAATAGCTAATGTTATTCCTTACGAAGATGCTGTGAAGGAAATGAAAAAAGCAATTGTGAAAACATTCTCAATGAAAGGAGAGAAAATTGTAAACATGAATTACAATGCCGTTGATAGAGGAGGTGATGTTTCTGAAATTAAAATTCCTGCAGAATGGGCGCAATTAAAAGGACAAGATGAAGTTGATGATAAAGTTTATCCGGATTTTATCAAAAATATCATGAATCCAATAAATGAATTAAAAGGAGATGATTTACCTGTTAGTGCTTTCCTTGATAGAGAAGATGGAACATTTCCTGCAGGTACTGCCGCTTTTGAAAAAAGGGGGATTGCAACTGAAGTTCCGGAATGGATTGCCGAAAACTGTATTCAATGCAACCAGTGTGCTTATGTTTGTCCTCATGGTGTAATCAGACCATTTTTATTTGATGAAAATGATAAATCAAAGGCACCTAAGGAAATAAATACTATTCCAGCAATTGGGAAAGAATTACAAGGTTATGGATTTAGAATTCAAGTAAGTGCTCTTGATTGTACCGGATGTAGTGTTTGTGTTGATGTTTGTCCTTCAAAAGAAAAATCATTAGTGATGAAACCTCTTGAATCTCAGATGGTTGAAGCTGATAATTGGGATTACATTACAAAAAATGTTACATATAAAGATACAATTGTTCCTAAAGAAAAGACTTTTAAAAACAGTCAGTTTGCGCAGCCATTATTCGAATTTTCTGGTGCATGTGCAGGTTGTGGTGAAACTCCTTATGTTAAATTGACTACTCAATTGTTTGGTGATAGAATGACAATTGCCAATGCAACAGGATGTTCTTCAATTTATGGCGGTTCAGCACCAGCAACTCCATACACAACAAATAGTGAAGGCAGAGGTCCGGCATGGGCAAATTCATTATTTGAAGACAATGCAGAATATGGTTTAGGTATGGCTTTGGGTTCTAATAAGTTAAGAGAGAGAATCTTAGATAGATTTACAACAGCTTTAAGCACTAATATTCCTGAAGAATTGAAATTAGCAATTCAAGAATGGATTGGTAATAAAGATGATGGAGAAAAATCAAGAGAAGCAAGTGATAAAGTAGTTCCTTTGTTAGAAAAATGTAAAGAGCCTTTTGCAAAAGAAATACTTGGAATAAAGAGTTATTTAACTAAAAAATCTCACTGGATATTTGGTGGCGATGGTTGGGCTTATGATATTGGATATGGAGGCTTAGATCATGTAATTGCATCAGGAGAAAATGTGAATATTTTAGTTCTTGATACAGAAGTATATTCAAATACTGGTGGTCAATCTTCAAAATCAACACCAGTTGGTGCAGTAGCTAAATTTGCTGCTTCCGGTAAAAAAATCAGGAAGAAAGACCTTGGTGCGATGGCAATGACTTATGGTTATGTTTATGTAGCTCAAATATCTATGGGTGCAAATATGAATCAGACATTTAAGGCGATAAAAGAAGCTGAAGCGTATCCAGGCCCATCTATCGTTATAGCTTATTCGCCATGTATTGCGCACGGCTTAAGAGCAGGAATGGGTAAGATGATGCAAGAAGAAAAAGAAGCTGTAAAATCAGGATACTGGCAATTATTCAGATATAATCCTGAATTAGCAGAGGAAGGTAAAAACCCACTAGTTATTGATTCAAGAGAGCCAGAATGGGATAAATTCCAGGATTTTGTTAAAGGTGAAGTTAGATATTCATCATTGATAAAAGCATTTCCAAAAGAAGCACAGGAATTATTTGATGCGGCAGAAGAAAATGCAAAATGGAAATATAATTACTACAAACGACTTGTTGCAATGGATTTCAGCAATGAAGAATAATTATAATTTATAATATTACAAAAGCCCTTGATTTTAAGGGCTTTTGTTTTTGATTAAAATTGATTTATATTTACTTTATTAATAACTAAATTTTTAAAGATGAAAAAGATATTTTTATTAGTTGTATTTAGCTTGTCCTTAGCTGCTTTGTCAACGGCACAATTTGGAGTTAAAGCCGGAATGAACTTTGCTAAAATGAGTGGAGCTGAAATTGATGGTTTAGATCAAGTGAGCTTAAATAATTTTCATGCAGGCGTATTTATGGAGAAAGATATAATTCCTTTAATAAATATACGTTTT
>JAFGWC010000115.1 GCA_016937695.1 Bacteroidales bacterium | reverse complement strand
GTTCTAATTGTTCTAATTCAAATCTTTTATTGCCTATGTGTTTTTTAAATTCACTCATAAAAAATATTCTTTTATTTGAATTTGTTTTGTAATCAATTTGTCTAATTTTATCACTTGCTCTAAATTCTAATTTTTCTATTTTCATAAAACTCCAATCATCAAAAACTAATGCCTGATGTAATGCTTTTTTTTGATTTTCTATATCCTTACCAAATAAGTAGTTTTTACCACTATTTCCAAAAGACCATATTGTTTTAACAAAGCCAACATACCATTTGGGATAATTATTGCAATTTGTTATAACATCTTTAAAAACATCTTTATCAATCCAATTATACCAAACTTTTTTAATTTCTTTTGATTTGTTAAATATTATTTCTTCAAATAACGCAATTACATAAGTGTCAATATCGTTTGCAATAACTTTAAAATTTGATTTTTCCAAAGCATAGTGGAATACCGAACCACCACCACAAAATAAATCTATAAAATATTTGGCATCATAATGTCTTCCAAAAATATATTCTATTAAATTTAATATTTTATCTTTACTACCCATATAAGGCATTCCGTATTTTTTTTTCATATTTACCCCCTAAAATGCCCGAATTTTGCTAATTCTTCATATTTAATTTCTTTTAATTTCAAATCTTTTATTATATTTTTAGGCGTGCATTCTTTGTATAATTTTTTATTTGGTTCTAAATTACCTTTATCACTATCAATATATATCGCCAATGGTTCTGCTTTACCTATTGCATAACTTAATTGAACTTCACACCATTTAAGTTTATGTTTCTTTAAATACTTAATTGCTATTTTTCTTGCTTTATAAGCCCCACTTCTATCTACTTTTGTTGGGTCTTTACCACTAAATGCACCGCCACCTACATTTGCAAATGATTGATAATTATCTACAACTATTTTTCTGCCTGTAAGCCCAGCATCGCCATCAAAACCACCTATTTCAAACTTGCCTGTTGGATTTATTAAAAACTCTTCTATTTCTATATTGTAATTTTTACATATATTGTAAATAATGTCTTTAATTAAGTTATCGGTATTTTTTCTGTCAGTTTCGGTGTTTTGATAAGAAATTGTAAATGTTTTAATTTTTTGTAATTTCATATTATCATCATAATAACCTGTTATTTGTGCTTTACCATCTGGTAAAAATCTAATATCCTTTTTTCTTAAATCATTGTAAGTAGCAGAAGCCTTTTGTAATATAACTTGAGCCAAAGGTAATAACTCTTCAGTATCATTACAAGCATAACCGAACATCATTCCTTGATCGCCTGCTCCACCAACTTTATCATTTGTTCCTAATGCTATGTCGGGACTTTGTTTGCCTATATTATCTATTATTTTATAATTAGTTCTATAACCAACATCTTTTAAAACTCTTTTAACTATTTTTTTAACATTTACTTTAATTTTAGATGTAACTTCTCCTGTTATAAATATTTTCCCTTTGCCACCAGCAACTTCTATTCCACATCTACTGTTTTTGTCATTTTCTAAATATGCATCTAATAATGCATCGCTTATTTGGTCACATACTTTATCAGGGTGACCCCTAAATACTATTTCATTACTGTATAATTTCATTGTTTTATTTTCCTTTCTATTCCCAATTATTTCTATATCTGTAATACCTTCTTAAAAACCAAAGTATTAGTTTCATTAACTTTTCTCCCAAAACAACTTTTTAGAACCATCTAACACTAATATAGGGTTTCTATTGCTTGATGGTTTATATTTCTTTATTTGAGCATAACCACCATAACCTAGTGTAGAACCTGTAATAATATAAAGTCTATCAAATTTAGAAACGGTATTATTTTTAGTATCTGCTCTAAACACTGCACCATATTTCTTTTGTGGTTGATGTATGTGTGAGTGTATATATACATCAGCATCTATGCTATCACTTAAACCTTCTGCTGGATTGCTTTTTAAAGCACTACCAGAGCCGTGTGTAACATATATTGTATAACATACTTGTCTTCTCTTTTGTTTACCTGTTGCCTTTTTATTTAACTCTCCTAGCCTAACAAACAGGAAGACACCTTCTTCACTATAAACATCATCTTTATCTAAAAATGTTGATAGTGTTCTTGATAAGTGCATATCACTTTCTTTACTAGTTCTTCTTTCGTGATTGCCACTTGTTATTGCTAGTATCTTATCTTTAATAGGCATAAATAAATCTCTTAAATAATATAGTTGTTGTGTTGGCGTCATAACATCTTCATATACATTGCTAACACTGTTTTTAATAGCATTATTCATTAAATCACCATTTAATATTGTATAAACATTATCATTATCTCTTATATAATCAACCCAACTTTTAACTAATTTCAAATCACAAAATTTATCACCTATGTGTAAATCTGCTAGTGTAACTATTTCTATCTCTTTTAAACTTCTTGGCAAATTAACCTTAATTGTTTTCATTTTTATAACCTTCTTTCTTTAAAGTATCTTTAATAATTTTCTTATATCTATAAAATGTTCTTTCACCTATATCTAACATATCAATAATTGATTCATTGGTATAACCATTGGCTAACATTTCAACAATTTCTCTTTCTATACTTTGCTCTGCAAATAATAGCATAATATTCTCTATATCACTCTTGTTTTGAATATATGGAGAGTTTATTATCATTTTATCATTAAGTGGCAACAAAGTATCTCTATACAAGTTTCTTGTAGAGTTTCTTATTTCATTAGTTATAACACTATTCAATAATTTAATCTTATCTAGTTTGTCCTTAAAAGGCAACACAAACAACATATCTTTTAACAACCTTAAATATATGTTTTGTTTTAAATCTTCTTTTGACATTGTTTGATATAATAATTTATTTCTTCTAAAAGCATTATTAACTCTTTTATCTAATAAGTCTTCATAATTACATAAATCATATATATATTCTTTTAGTTCTTCTTCACTAATGTCTTTTCTTCCTGTAAAATTTAATTCTAATACTTTTTTCTTATCATACATATTTTTTTATTCCTTTCCTTTAATGTGTTTATATATATTCTCACTATAATATATAACACCTTTTCTAATAATATCTTCTTCTTTTATTTTATATTTATTTATATTATAATCTTTAATATTTATATTTAGTTCTTTTAATATATTATATATATCTATATCTTTATCTTTAAAATAATATATATTTATATTATTATTATATACTATTATTATATTATATTCTATATTATATATAGTATACCCCTCTAAATAATTTTTTAACCAAACTATAATTTCTTTATAAATATTATCTACACTCTTAACAAAACTATCTCTTTTAATAATATAAGTATTAGTAAGTTCATTTATAATTTTAATATGATTTTTGTTGAATTTATTTAACTTACTAATATCTTTATTAAACTCTTTCTCTAAATTAACTAGATAACTCAATTTAACACCTCACTACTTAAATTATACTGTTTTTTTTCATTTTTGTCAACCTATTTTTTGTTATTTTTTTAAAAAAAATTACATACTGATTAAAAGTACTAGTAAAATTGCCATATAAAGCAAATATAAAATTAAAAATATTTCTGGGTTTTTTCTAAAAAAATTCATATAATTTTAATCTCCTTTAATTTTTCGACTAATTGTAAATCATTTTTATCATATTTTAACATAACATCTCTTGTCTTTTTACACTCAATTATACCGTTCCATAGATAATTACATCTCTTGGTTGATATAATAAACTCATTTTGTTTAAGTATATCTTTTAATTTTTCTTGTGCTGTTATTAAATCTTTTTCTATTTGTTCTGTATCTAATGGTATTTCAACTTTTTGTATGTATTCAGGTATTATAACACCCTCATTATCATATTGCCAATCTAAATCTTTTATATAGTATATTATTATTTCTAATTTATCAACACTAGGTTCTCCCATATCAACTAATTTAGTATTGTGCCTGTTAGCATAAAACTGTAATTGTTTTTTCCATTTAGTTTTAGCACCATTTATTCTTTTGTTTGTTGTTTTACATTCTAACATAGTGTTTAAGGTGGGTATTAAGGCATCTGGCAAACCATCGTAGATATCTTCCGTTCCATCACAGAAACCATCACCTTTTAGTGTGTTGTAGTCATATAAAACGTAGGGTTCTTTTTTATAAAAGTAATCTATCATATATTGTTCCATTTTTTCACCAAGTTCAAGTCTTTTAGAAGGCTTTACTGATAACACACCATAGAAATCTAAAATTAAATCTCTATTTAGTATTGCTTCTTTTTCACTACCTCTCTTAAAACCCAAAAGTTTTACAAAACGCCTACCAGATATTTTTTTTACATCACCACTAACTTTAATATTGTATTTGTTATTTTTGATGTGGCTGAACTCAATAATTGTTTTTTTTCTAGTCATTTTCTTTCTCCTTTGTTATAAAAAAATGTGTTGTCTATTTCTAAAATAAACTCTTTGTCTTTAATATCTAATGTAGACGGGTTACCGTCTAAAAAGTTTTTAAGTGTTATTATATCATTTTTATGTGTTAATTGATAACCGTATTTCATATAAGCCCATTCATTGTTAATCCATTCATAGATTAAGATTTCATTGTTTTTAAATACTATTTTTTTCATTTTAATTCCCC
>JAFGWC010000114.1 GCA_016937695.1 Bacteroidales bacterium | reverse complement strand
TTTTCTTTAAACACAAAAGGTGGAAGATGTGAAAGCTGCAAAGGACAAGGCAAAATTAAAATCAATATGGATTTTATTTCTGATATTTTTAATAAATGTGAAGTTTGCAATGGAAAAAGATATAAATCTGAAATTTTAGAAATTAAATATAATCAAAAATCAATTGCTGATGTTTTGGAAATGACTTTTAATGAGGCATTTATGTTTTTTAAAGACTCAAGAAAAATATCTGACAAAATAAATGTTTTTAATCAAACAGGATTATCGTATTTAAAATTAGGACAAACTTTAAATACTTTATCAGGAGGCGAATTGCAACGTTTAAAATTAGCTTCTGAAATGATTAAAAACGAAAAAGGGAAAAAAATTCTTTTGTTAGATGAACCAACTTCAGGTTTACACTTTGAAGATGTTAAAAATTTGATAATTCTTTTAGATAAACTACAAAAACAAAACAACACAATTATAATCACAGAACATAATTTAACAATAATGCTAAATGCCGATTACATTATAGATTTAGGAATTGGCGGAGGCGAAAATGGAGGAAATATTATTGCAAAAGGAAACCCAAAAGCGATAGCTTCAGAAAATAAATCTTTAACTGCTAACTGTTTAAAAAGATTTTTTTAATACATTTATAGTAAAGAAATCTTAAATAAATCAAATACTTAAACACATGAAAACAACTTTAATAGTTTTAACATTGGTTTTTTTTCAATTTTTTGCATATTCTCAGGATTTAACCGAGAAACATATTAAAGAAATAAGAAATGAATATGCGTATATAAATTCAAACTTAGCAAAATTTTCAAAAAAGGAAATTTTTGTTTCAAATGATGAAGTTTATTGGCGAAATACTAATTATACTGGATATTTAAACGATAAAAATCAACTCGTTTTTCTGACTTATAAAGTTGGAGAAGAAGGTTACGGCACCGAAATTCAATATTATTTTAAAAATGATAAATTATTTTTTAATTATGTCTATAGTATTGATCCTGAGGAAAATGAAACAGAAGAACGCTACTATTTTTATGATTCTCAAATTATTAAAGCATTAATAAAAGAAAGAAAATTTGATAATAAATTGTCATTAGACAAAATTGCAAATAAAGAAAACAAAGAAGTAATTAAAAATGTTGTTGAATTTTCTAAAATTCAAGTAGATAATGCAAATCTTGATAAAAAACAATTTTTTGATGCGATAAATAAAGAATGAGAATTTTCGTTTTATGTATTTTAAATTTGCTTCAATATTAGTAATATTTTTCACAATGCTTTTTGGCTCTTGTTACGAAAAAGACATGTATATTATTGATAAATTTGGAAAAAATTCTTCTTTTAATAATGAACAAACACAAATAGCTTTTTTTAAATTTATTCATGTAGCCAAGTCAGCAAAAGGAATTAGAGCCTTTCCTGATGGAGGAATACCATTAACTCTATTTAAAAAAATTGCACTTTATAAATACGATATATCTAATAATCAGTTAGTTGAAATAATTAATTTTAAGAATCTACCTAAACATAGAGATTCTTGGATACAAAAAATTACATTTAATAGTAATTATCTAGCTTATAGTATTTACCCGATTTCCGCATGGTGGAATAAACAAATTCAAAATGGAGAAGCTTTTAAATCATATTGGGAAAATTATAGCGGAATTTTTGTGTACAGCTTAAAAGATAAAAAAAATATCAGATTATGCAAAAATGGTTTTAATCCGGAATTATCGCCAAACGAAAAATCATTAGTTTATTTTATCAGAGATTCTGTAAAAATAGAATTATGGAAATTTAGTTTTGATGATGAAAAAAAATATAATGAAAAAATTATTGATAATATTGAGATGTATTCAAAAATATTTTGGCTAAATAATGATGAAATTTGTTTTACAAAATTAAAATCGTGGAAAAAATATAATCTTAAAACAAAACAAATTTCAAATACTGAAATCACAAATTATCAGATACTTAATGATATTGAACCTAAAATTATAGATAGCCTTACAAAAAATATTACTTATAAACAATGGGGATTTGATTTGAAAAATATAAGCCCAAAGTCTAAAGCAGAATTTGTAGATGATATAATTTTACTTGCTGGAAATTATAATTACAGAAAAGCTGTAATTCAAGAAATTTGTAATGATTTATCAACAAAGGAAATTGAAAAAATATTAAATAATATGGATAAATATTCAGATAGACTAGACAAATATAAAAAGCATAATTATAATTTGAGTTCAGAAAATACAAAAAAATACTTGAAAAAAATATGTGATAACAAAAATAAATCGAATAATTAAAAACTAAATTTTTCAAAATATTTTTTAATAATATTAATTTAACATTTTTTATAATTGCTTAATTCTTTAGTATTTTAAAAATTTTTGTATGTTTGTCCCTAAGAATAGGTAATAATTATGAACGAAAATTATGAAAATATAGAAGATAATGCCAAAGCTTTCGTAGAGCGATTTGACGATATGCTTAAAAGCAAAAATCAATACTTTTTTGATGTTTATGAATTCGAAAATATTATAGATTATTATCTTTTTAAAAGCGATTATAAAAAAGCACAAAAAGTTGTAGATTATGCACTAAAAATGCATCCTTTGGCTTTTTCAATAATGATAAAACAAGCACAACTTTTTATTCGTTTATCTCAACCAATAAAAGCATTAAAATTATTAAAAAAGCTTACAAAAATTGAATCTACAAATTCAAATCTGTTCTTTTTAAAAGGTGTAGTTTTTTGTTCGCTTGGCGATATAAAAAATGCACTTAATGATTTTAACCATTCATTATCAGTAACATACGAATTAAAAGAAGATTTACTCTACAATATAGCAGTCGCATTACAAGAAGTTGGAAGATATGAATTTGCCGTAGATTATTTTTTACAAGCATATAAGATTGATAAAGAAGATATTACAGTAATATATGAACTTGCTTTTTGTTACGAAAAACTAGACAAAGACAATTTAAGTATTAATTTTTATAAAGAGTATTTAAATAAACATCCTTTTTCCGAATTAGCTTGGTTCAATATCGGTACTGTGTACAATAAAGTTGAAGATTATTCGCTTGCAATAGAAGCTTTTGATTATGCAATTGCTATTGACGATGAATATGCATTAGCATATTTTAATAAAGCCGAAAGTCTTGCTTTTAACGAACAATTTGAAGAAAGCATAGAAGTTTTTAACGAATTTCTTGAAATTTCTCCAGATAATGCAGTTGCAATTTTTCATATTGGCGAATCATATGCAAAATTAAAAAATAATGAAAAAGCCCTTGAATTTTTCGATAAAGCCATTGAATTAGATAATAAATTTGCTGATGCTTATTATGCTAAATCATATATTTTATACGAAAATAAAAATTTCTTAGATGCTCTGCATTCAATAAAAAAAGCAATTAAACTTGATTCTGAAGATGATGAATATTGGTATTTATCCGGCTTAATTAATCGAGAATTAAATTTTATTGAAGAAGCAGACAAATCTTTTAAAAACGCTATTGATTTAAACTATTCTGATGTTCAAATTTGGATAGAATATTCCAAATTAAACTTTGGAACTAAACACATTTATAAAACAATAAATATATTATCAGAAGCTTTTGAATATTATAAAGATAATGTTGAAATTAATTATAGATTAGCCGGATATTTAGCAAAAATTGAAAATTTCAGCTCAGCTGCTTTTCATTTAAAACTTGCTTTAAATATTGATTTTCTTCGTATTAGTATTTTCAGAGAAGTTTACAATAAAAAAAATGAAATGCTCGAAAATCTCATTGAGCAATTTAATTTGTAAATTTTAATTATAATTAAGTGTAAAATACTATATTTGCCTTTTAAGTTAAAATTACTTTATTTTAATCCATTTTACCAATAAAATTATCTTTATTAAAACTAAACTTAATTTTATAAAATTGCTTATAAATTGATATGAATAGAACAATTAGAGATTATATTATAATATTATTAAAAGGTACAGCAATGGGTGCCGCAGATGTTGTCCCTGGAGTTTCTGGAGGTACAATTGCTTTTATTTCAGGTATTTACGAAGAATTGTTAGATTCTATTAATTCGTTCAATTTTAAAAATATAAAAGAACTTTTTAAAAATGGATTCAAAAAATTCTGGAACCTTGTTAATGGAAATTTTTTAGCCGTTCTTATAACAGGTATAGCAATAAGTGTACTATCACTCGCTAAACTATTACATTTTTTACTTGAAGAGCATCCAATTTTAATTTGGTCTTTCTTTTTTGGATTAATTATCGCTTCTGCAGTTTATGTTGCTAAAGAAATTAAAGGAGTCTGGAACTATAAAATTATTATTGCCGTAATTATTGGTACTATTATAGCTTATTTTATAACTACTATTACACCTGCACCAGAAAATGAAAATACTGCTTATTGGTACGTATTCCTTTCAGGCATGATAGCTATTTGCGCAATGATATTGCCAGGAATTTCAGGCAGTTTTATTTTGCTTTTAATGGGTCAATATAAATTTATTTTGTCCGCGTTAAATGATTTTAAAATTTCTTATATAATAACTTTTGCATTTGGTGCTATTATTGGTTTATTAAGTTTTTCAAAAGTAATTTCTTGGCTTCTTAAACAATATCATAGTATTACGGTAGCTTTTCTAGCAGGTTTTATGATTGGTTCTTTAAACAAAGTTTGGCCTTGGAAACATGAACTACAAGCTCATGCAAACCAATTTGCACAAATAATTCCATATAAACAGGAAAACGTTTTACCAAACATGTTTTATGAATCAACAGGAAAAGATCCTCAAACTCTATATGCTATTTTATTGGCAATTACTGGATTTCTTGTTATTTATGTCTTACAGGTTAGCTTTAATAGAGTAAAAGAAGAAAGCGAATAAAAAAAATTATTCGCTATAAAATATAAATTTTAATCATAAATTGACAGAAAAGCTTTACGGTTTAATCGGATTTCCTTTAAGTCATTCTTTTTCTCAAAAGTATTTTAGAAATAAATTTGAAAAAGAAAACATTTTCAATGCTGATTATTTAAATTTTGAAATTGAAAATATTAACAAGCTACCTGAAATAATTTATAATCACAAAAATCTATACGGATTTAATGTAACAATTCCATATAAAATCGAAATTTTAAATTTTCTTGATGAAATTGATATTACGGCTAAAGAAATTGGCGCCGTTAATACCGTTAAGATTTTCAGAAATGAATCTGTTGTTAAGTTAAAAGGCTATAATACAGATGTTTATGGCTTTAATGAATCTTTGAAAAACAAACTATTAAACCATCATAAAAATGCTCTTGTGCTTGGAACAGGTGGCGTTTCAAAAGCAATTGTTTTTGCTCTAAAAAAGTTGAATTTTTCTGTAACTATAGTTTCTAGAAATAAAAGCAAATTAGAGAACACCTTAAGATATGAAAATCTGACCCAAGAAATTATTGAAAAAAATACTTTAATAGTAAATGCTACACCACAAGGCATGTTTCCTGACATTAAAAATATGCCACAAATACCATATAAATATTTAAATAATAAGCATATTTTGTATGATTTAGTATACAATCCTCCTTTAAGCAAGTTTCTTGAAGAAGGGAAAAAGCATAATGCCACAATAATTAATGGACAAAAAATGCTTGAATTTCAGGCAGAAAAAGCTTGGGAATTATTTAATTTATAAAAAAATCATCTTAATAAAAATATTGAATACTTAATTTTTGAAATATCAACATACTTTTTAATGTATTGATTATTAATAAGTTATTAAATATTTAAATTTTACACCTAAAAATTTATCGATTAACAAACAATTTAAATTATAAATCAAAATTAGTAGATTAAAAAAAATATTGTATATTTAACAATTAAAATGAAAATTGTATTTTAATATAATATGAGCAAAGAACAGGTTGATAATCAAAAAATAGAATTTCTTGAAGATTTTTATGAAATGCTATCTAAAGAAGTATTAATAGCTTACAGAGGTACGTTTGAAAAAAATGTTCTTTCTGTCTTAGCTAAAAATATTGAGACTTCTGTTGATAACAGTTCTGTTTTAAAGAGGAAATTTTTTAAGATTTTTCTCGAATTAGCTCAAAATATTTCACTTTTTTCTGTAGAACAAATTAAAACTCAAGACGGTGAAAAATCAGGAGCAGGTTTGTTCATAATTAAGCATTCTATAGAAAGCTATTATTTTATTTCAGGAAATATTATCTTGAATTCAGATATTGAAAAATTAAATAGTAAAATAGAATATATTAATACACTGGATAGAGAAAAGATGAGGCTTTTTAGAAGAAAACAGTACGAATTTTCTGAACCAGAGAAGGATAGCAGTATTGGATTAGTAAAAATAGCTCTTGCATCTGGAAAAAAAATTGAAATAACAACAAAAACAATAGACTCTAAAACTTCTTTTGTTATTATTTCGGTTGAAGTTGCTAAAGAATTGTAGATTATTATTTATTATTTGAAAATTGATGGAAAATCTGGAAATAAAGGAAAAAAACGGCATACAATTTAAACCAGAAGTAAGTTTGAATGCTAATACCGGATTATGTGAAATTTCCGGAGAATCTTATTTAGAAGAAGCTACACAATTTTATAAACCAATTGCCGGTTGGGTTATTGAGTTTATAAAAACAAAGAAACCTATAAAATTTGATTTTAAATTAAGTTATGTAAACACGAGTTCTTCTAAACATATTTTGTATATTTTACGTTTATTAAAAGAATATCAGGATAACGAAGGCGAAGTTGAAGCAAATTGGTATGTTGAAAGTGGAGATACTGATACTGAAGAAGATGTTGAAGATTACATGATTATTACTGGACTTAAAATAAATATAGTTAAAATTTAAATAATATTTTAAATACTAACCTACCTTTTAATATTAATTAGTAAAATTAATGCTTTCAAAAAAATATTTTTTTTTGAAAGTTTCATACAAAAAAAGCCTAACTTTTAATTTAAATATGGCACTGCTTTTGTAAATTATAATGAAATTGTCATGATTCTAAAATTTGACAATAATCAAAATGATAATATATTGGTTATTTCATCTAATAAATGACAACAATTTTATTATATAAGAATAGAAATAAATGTAAATTAATTTTGATATTAAAAAAAAAAATATCATTTTAGTCAAATATTCTATTACTAATGTACAGAACTATAAGAAATATTTTAATTTTTGTAGCATTTTTATTCATTAATTTTATTTCTACCGAAAATAGCTTTTCTCAATCTGAAGAAAAAAAGAAAGCTATTTGGATTGTGCAAAACTTTGCTTCAAATGTAGAATGGACTAATGAAGAAAATATTGATAAATTCATTATTGGAATTTATGGATCTAACACACTTTTAATTCAAGAATTTGAGAATCTTTCGAAAATAAGAAAGATTAAAAATAAACCGTTTTCTGTTATCAATTTCAAAAAAACCAAGGATATACAACCTACACAAATTTTATTTGTCGAAAATTCATATAACGATGAAATAAAAAATATTTTTGAAAATACGACAAAAAATACTCTTATTGTTACAGATCAATGTCCAGATAAATCATATATAATGATTAATTTACTTCCGTTAAACGAAGGAACAAAAAGATTTGAATTAAATACAAGTAATGCGAATGAGGCTGGTATAACACTTTTAAAAGAACTTTTAAAATATGGTGGTACTGAGGTTGAATTGCGTGGTCTTTATTCAGCTACAGAGAAAGCTTTAAAAAAGGAAAAAGAAAAACTAGAAATGCAGCGAGCTGAGCTAGAGCAGCAGACTAGAGAATTAATGAGATTGAAAGAAGACAATAAAAAGGAAAGACTTGAAAACGAAAAACAAAAAGAAATTAATAAAAAGCAAAAAGATGAGATTGATGCCCAAAAAGAAGAACTAGCTATTCAAGAAATAAAATTATCTGATATTCAAGATAATCTATCTATTCAACAAGAAAAATTAGCATTTAACAATAAAACACTAGAAAATCAAGAAGGGAAAATTAAAGAGCAAACAGATAAAGTTAATAAATTAAATGAAGAAACTAAAATTCAACTTGCTATTTTAGAGAAAGCAAGAGCTGAAATTCAAAATAAAGATGTTGCGATTGGTGAACAAAACGTATTGATAGAATTTCAACGTACAATATTATTTATTTTTATTGCCTTAACTGTTTTAGTTTTAGTACTTGCATTTTTTACATGGCGTAGTTCCCGCTTAAGAAAAAAAATTAACGATGAGTTAAGAACTAAAAACATTGCAATTTATAAGCAAAAAGAAGAAATTGAAAATCAGCAAAAACAAACAGAAATTCTAAATATTGAATTAGAAAAATTATCTATTGTTGCTTCAAAAACAGAAAATGCTGTTACAATAATGGATGAAAATGGAAATTTTGAATGGGTAAATGTAGGTTTTACAAGAATGTATGGTTATACTCTCCAATTACTTACTCATGAATTAGATGATAATATTGTTGGTGCAAGTAATAACCCTGATATAGAAAATATTATTGAAAAATGTAAAAGAGAAAAAAAATCTATAGTTTATGAATCTTTAAATAAAACAAGAACTGGTGATGATATTTGGGTTCAAACAAGTTTAACACCTATTGTTAGTGAAGAAGGGAATATTAGGAAATTAATTACTATTGAAACTGATATTAGTAGAATTAAGAAAGCCGAAAATGAAATTAGAAAACAACACGAAAAAATTCTAGAACAATCACATTTATTAGAAGCTACCAATAAAGAACTTGAAAAGCTTTCTTTAGTCGCATCTGAAACAGATAACGCTATTTCAATTATGGATGCAGCAGGAAATTATCAGTGGATAAATGATGGTTATTCTCGTTTATTTGAATATTCTTTTACTCAATTAGTTACTGAGTATAGTAGAAATTTAATTAGTAACGAAACTAATGATGATATTAAAGAAATTATAAAAAGAAGTATTGAAGAAAAAATTCCTGTTACATATGATTTATTAAAAACTACAAGAAGTGGAAAAGAAGTTTGGGTTCAAACAACACTAACTCCTGTTATTGATAAGGAAAATAATATTAAAAGTTTAATTTCAATTTCTTCAGATATAAGCGAACTAAAACGTGCAGAGCAAGCTATAAGACAGCAAAGTGAAGAGTTATTGGCTCAAAAAGAGGAGCTTGTTTATCAAAATGATAGAATTGAATTACAAAATCAAAATATTACTGCCAGTATTTCTTATGCAAAAACAATTCAATCTGCTATCCTTCCTCCTAAAAATATTTTGGAAGATGCATTTAAAGGCTTTGTTATTTATAAACCTAAAGATATAGTATCAGGTGATTTTTATTGGTTTGCAAGATTACCTGCTAAAGAAGGTTTATCTGAAAAGTTTTATTATGCTGTTGTTGATTGTACAGGACATGGCGTACCAGGAGCTTTTATGAGTATGATTGGTAGCAGATTGTTAAACGAAATAGTTAATGAGAAAAAGGTTGTTGAGCCAAGTAATATTCTAGATCTAATGAATAATGGAATCAAAAGTATTTTAAGACAGGACCAGACAGATAATAATGATGGAATGGATGTTTGTTTAATTAAATTGGAAAAACAAGAAAATAATAAAATTGAACTAGTATATGCAGGAGCAAAAAGACCGCTTTATTTTTACAGTCAGGAAGAAAGAAAACTGAAATATATTAAAGGAACTAGAAAAACAATTGGTGGTACACAAACTAAAAGAAATAAAGAAGTATTTGAAGATAATAAAGTATGTTTAAATCATGGCGATAAAGTCTATTTATCTACTGATGGAATTATTGATCAATCATCTGCAGAAAGAATTAGATTTGGAAGTTTGAGATTGATTGAGTTGCTTAAAAAAGTTGGACATCAAAGTCTTTATGAACAAGAAAATGCAATATTAAATTCGTTACAAGAATATCAGGGTGATGAAAAACAAAGAGATGATATTACTTTTATGGCAATAGAAGTTTGATAATTATAAAGTATTAATCATAAAAAAACCAAAATTTAAAATTTTGGTTTTTTTATGATTAATAACTGATTTTAATGCCAAGATAAATTTTTTGTTTCCACAGGATTAATACAAATAACAGGAATTTGTGATGAGTTGAAAATAATTTGTTCATCCTGAGTTTCAAAGAATGGTAAAAAGTTATCGTTGTTTACCATAGTCATTATTAAATCTGCATTATTGATTACAGCATAATCAACAACTTGTTTAGCAAAATTTCCGGCACCTTCATCAGATACTTTATCTACATAGTTTACATTATGTTTATCAAAAATTATTTTAATTTGTTTTACAACAGACATTATTTTTTTTCTATGATAAGTTTCACTTTCTCTTTTAGGAAATATATGAACTGTTGCTCTGAATGTTTTAGCAATAAATATTGCCCAATTTACTTTTTGCCTGTCTTGAGATGAAACTGTTACAGGTAAAACAATAGTTTTGTATGGCTTATCAAGACTTTTCTTTTGAACAACTATTGTTGGAACATTAGTTGTTGCAATTATTTTTAGCGCATAACTACCTGTTAATTTTTGAAATCCAACTTTCCCATGTGTTCCAAGAACAACCATGTTAGCACCTATTTCAGCAACGGTTTTTTGTACTTGTTTAAATAATTTTCCTTGCTTTATTACATAATCAATTTCAATTCTGAATTTTTTTCTATATTCTTCAACGCTTTCTTTTAGCCTTGTTTCTATTGTGTCGATTTTTAGGTTGTTGTCTTCAAGATAAGTTTGAGTATCTTTGTTTACAATATGTAGAATACAAACTTTAAAATCAATATTTTTAGCAATTTGTAAAGTGTGCTGTACCGCATTTTCGCATACTTCAGAAAAATCTGTTGGTACTAAAATTATATTATTAAAATTAAGCGTTTTAACTTTTTTCTTTTTAATAATTTCCATAGTTATACGTTTTAGTGTCTAAAAAAGGTTGCCTAACAAAGTTACAAAATCTATTTGTAATTATCTATAATTAAGGATGTTATTTTAACTAAATTTTAATCTTAGTCTTCTTCAATTCTATAAAGTCTTTTTGATTCTTCGGCTTGTTCTTGTGATGGAAATGGGCCAATTGCTAATTGTTCAAAAACAAGTCCTTCCCAAAGAGTTTGTTTAAAATATTTAAGATCGCCTGTTGCAACTCTTGCTGCACCTCTTTGCAATAGATAAGAGTGTGTGCGTTTTGAAACTGTAAATTTTAAATAATACCAGTAAAAATCATCATTTCCGGCAATAGAATCAGAATATGAGGCTATTTCTTTTTCCATTTCTTCGTTTGTCTTTCTTGCTAAATCAAACATTTCTAATGATCTTAGAGCATCGTTGTAATCAATAAATGGGCCAACTGCCAACTGATGACCGCTACTTAAATATCGCCATAAATCAAATTCATATTTACTTACTGGACCAGAATTTAGAGTTTTACTAAGTCTTCTTACTATATAAACGGGTTTGTGATGTTCTTTACTTTGTTTAATTTCCGCTTTTACATAAAACCAATATACATGTTGGTTTGGATCTCTTTTTATTTTTGTAATTTGTGAAAATATAGTTTGACTACTTAATATTAAAGCGAAAATTAATATTAATGTTGTTTTTTTATTTAGCATATGTTTTAATTTGAGTTTGTAAATTAATAAATTATCCGCAAAAATTATTCCATCATAACTTTAAACGATTTTTTATATTTTAAAATTATACACTTTTAAAATTGTTTTAATTAAATGTTGTTTTAATTTTTTTTTATCTTTAATATTTATTGAATTTTTTTCTTAAATCATTTTTATTTTTTAAGTAATTATAAATTTCAATTTGAGATCGGTGTTGTTGTTTGTTATTATTTTCCGGATTTTTCCAATCATATAAGTTACTGCCAAGTATTTTCGCTTTTACATTATCTTTTAATTGTAATTCTAACAAGTCTAAAAGCTCATTTTTAATTGCCTGATTGTAAATTGGTGTAACAAGTTCAATTCGCCTATTTAAATTTCGTTCCATTAAATCGGCAGAAGAAATGTATAAATCATTTTTTCCATTATTGTGGAAAACAAAAATTCTTGCGTGCTCCAAATATTTATCTACAATTCTGATAACTTTAATATTTTTACTAAATTCTTCGCCAGGAACAATTCTGCAAATTCCTCTTATAATTAAATCTATTTTCACACCATTTATGCTAGCTTCATATAGTTTATTAATCATTTCAATATCTTCTATACTATTTACTTTAATTAAGATATATGCTTTTAATCCTTTTTTTGCATATGTGATTTCTTTGTCTATCTTTTTATACAATTCGCTTCTTAAATTATATTTAGGAACAAGAAAATGATAAAAATCCATTTCAGAACTAGGATTTTCAAGATGATAAAATAATTTATCTACTTCATTAACTAGTTCTTCATCTGAAGTGAAAAAGCCATGGTCTGCGTACGTTAAAGCTGTTTTTTCGTTAAAATTTCCTGTACTGATAAATGCAATTCCTTTTCGAGTTCCATCTTTTCTTGATGGACGACGAAGTACTAATGCCGATTTTGCATGAACTTTTAAACCTGGCAAACTTGGAATTACATGAATTCCTGAAGCAGCCATACTTTCTGCAAATTTTATATTTGCAGCTTCGTCGAATCTTGCTTTAAATTCTATAAATACAGTTACTTTTTTACCATTTCTAGCAGCACTTATTAGTGCACTAACAATTGCAGAGTTTGTAGCAACTCTGTATTGAGTAGTTTTTATTTCATCAACTTTTGGGTCTATTGCAGCTTCATTAAAAAATCTTAAAACATAATCGTAAGAATGATAAGGAAAATGAAGAATATATTCTTTTTCTCTGACAGCTTTTAATATAGAAGGAGCTATGTCAAGTTCGTAATGATGCAATTTTGGTAAAGAAACTCTTTCTAATTTTGGACTTAAAGGATTTGGAAGCTCAAATAAATCGTGTAAATTAAGATATTTGAAACTTGGAACAAAATCTTTTTTTGATAGGTTAAATGCAATTTTTAACAAAGATATAAAATCAGGTGGCATATTTTTATCGTATAAAAATCGTGCAGGCATTCCTGTTTTTCTTTTGGATATACTTTTTCTAATTTTTTCAAGGATATTGCCTTGAAATTCGTCATCAATTGGAATATCTGCGTTTCGAGATATTTTTATGCAATAACTTGAATCTACAATATAACCTGGGAAAAGTATGTTTAAATTATTTCTTATAATATCTTCAATAAAAATTATATAAAATTTATTATCAACTTTAGGAAGTTCTATAAATCTTGGTAATTTATGAGATGGAACTTTTATTATTGCATATTGAGGTGGTATTTTGTTAACACTATTTTTCTTTTTTCTTTTTTTTTCAAGTTTTACAGCTAAATAAATTACATTATCCTGCAAAAAAGATAAAACATCTCCTTTGGTTAATAATACAGGTTGTAGATATGAAAGAATCTCACTTAAAAAATATTGACTTGCGTATTCTGTATGTTTTTCAAAAAGATTATGATCTTGTTTTAAGATGATATTATTTGATTCTAACTCCGGTAATAATTTATTTGTAAATAAATTTTCAAATTCATAATATTGCTTAATAACTTCATTATTAATATTTTCAAGAATTAATTCGGGTTCAAAATTTAATTTTTTAAAATTTTCAGACGGTAAGCTAAGTAAACTTCTATATGATGCAACTCTTACTCTATAAAATTCATCTAAATTAGAGTGATATATAGCAACAAATTTGATTCTTTCATACAAGTCTAAAGAATCGTCCATTGCTTCCTGCAAAACTCTATAATTAAATGATAACCAGCTTTGTTCTCTGTCGTAATAGGTGAAATTATTATTCATTAAACTTAACAATTTTTAAATATTAATAATTGAAAAAATAATGGAATTTTATTGTAATGAAATACTATTTGTTTTATTATAAAAGCTTTATTTTGTGCTAATTTCAATATAAAATTAATATTATAAAATTTTATTGCAAAATTTATTTGTTAATTTAGTATTTATATTTTTTTTTAATAAAAAATAAAATGTTATTTTTAAATTTCCTTGACATTAAGTATATTTAAGAAAAACTAAGCTGAAGTGGTAGATAAAAAAGGGAAGGATGTGTCTGAATTAGCATATAGCTTGTTTAAAGATACTCAAAAAGATAATTTGGAATATGTTTATAGAGGTAAATTTAATACCGATATAACAGATAATATATTATCACTTGCCGAACAAAGTCTTAAATTTACTGAAAGGAAACTGAAAATTAAAAAAAGAGTATATTTTGTTATGGTGGAAGGCCTGCAAAATATTACAAGGCATCAAGATATAACTGCTGAAAATATTCCTGTAAAACCTGGTTTTTTCGCTCTTCAAAGAAAATCTCACAGCTATTTTATCACAACAGGCAATTTAATAGCCAAAGACCATATTAAAGATTTAAAGGAACAACTAGAAAATGTAAATAAACTTTCTAAAGATGATTTAGACTTTTTTTATAAAAAACATTTAAAAGAAGGGAGTGTTTCAATTAAAGGCGGCGCAGGTCTTGGTTTAATTGAAATTGCCAGAAAGTCTAAAGGAACATTATCCTATGATTTTAGAAAAATTACTGATAATTATTATTATTTCTATCTTTTAACTGAAATTCCATTTGAAGATATTGAATTTAAAGAAAAGAATTTAGATAGTGAAAATTCATTAGAAAATATTGAAAAATTACACGATACTTTAAATAAAGAAAACATTCTATTAAATTACAGTGGAATTTTTAATCAGGAAAATTTAGTAGACCTTCTCGGAATAATTGAAAAACAAATGAAAGGAACTGTTATATTAAAAATTAAAACATTTAATATAATGGTTGAAGTGTTACAAAATCTTGTAAAACATTCTGATTATTATGTAGTTAATGATGTTGGTGGAAATTATGGAATATTTTTCATTACCGAAAATGATGATGAATTTATTCTAACATCCGGAAACTATATTAAAAACGAGAAAGTAAAAAAGCTGGAATCTCATTTGAATTATGTCAATTCGCTAAATGTTAGTGAATTGAATACTGAGTATAATAAAATTTTAGCTCAAAGTGGGAGAAATAAAGATAAATCAAATACCGGTTTAGGTTTAATTGATATTAGATTGAAAAGTACTCAGAAAAATGAATTCTATTTTTATAAAACCGACGAAAAATTTTCATTTTATACTTTAAGAATACACATTAAAAAAATTTATTATAAACAAACACCTCTAATAATTGAAGCTAAAAGCGATAGTCCTTATGTAAATTTCAGTCCTGCCGAAAATAAATTTTGCATAAAAGGAAGGTCTTTTCCTGCCGAAGCAAATAAATTTTATCATCCAATACAGGAATGGATTAAAGAGTATATCAAAAAATCAAATTCAATTACAATTTTTGAGTTTAAATTAGAGTATATCAATACTCAATCTATGCAACAAATTTATCATATTTTAGAATTATTAAAACAATTATCTGAATTTTCTAAAGTTAAAATAAAATGGTATTATGAAGTTGATAATCAGGATATTGTTTCGATTGCGCTAAGATTTAAAGAACTATTGAAAATTGAAATAAAATTAATTGAAACAAAAGATTAAAAGTGTTTTTTAAAATTGATTTAAATGATTCGATATTTTGATAAATTTATTATAAAAAAAATTGAAGAACCTTTTGATAAAGATAATATCAAAACAGATTCTACCGTTTTGATAAGTTTTTATAATAAAGAAAATAAAGAAGTTGAAGAAACTAAATTTGGATATATTTCTTTAGATAAAATATTTAAAAGTATCGATTCTAATGAGAAAATTTGTTTAGATAATTGTTTTATAGAAAATTTTTCATTAGAAGAATATAGACAAAGCCGAAAATTAAGTAATGACTTTTTAGTTAAATTTATTGATTTTTCAGCTAATAATTCTTTTTTTTATTGTACTGATAAAGAAAAGAATATAGACTTTTCCAATGCAGAATTTAATTCTGATTCTGTTGGCTTTCACAACACATATTTTAATTCAGGAAAAACTGTTTTATTTGATAATTCAATTTTTAACTGCGATATATATTTTGATTATGCTTTATTTAAAGATTTAGATATTTCATTTAATAATGCTTCTTTTAATAAAAATATAGTATCATTTAAAAATACAATATTTACTACAGGATTTAAAAAGTTTGAAAATATAAATTTTAATAATTCAGATGTTAGTTTCTTAAACGTAGAATTTGGCGATGGCGATTTAATATTCGCTAATTCGGTGTTTAATAGTGGAAAAATATCATTTAAAGTTTCTAGAATAGGTAAAGGACGCGTTGATTTTGTAAGAGTAAATTTTGGAAAAGGCGATGTTATTTTTGAAAAAGTAGATTTTGGACAAGGCGATGTAAATTTTAGAGCAGCAGTTTTCGGAAATGGGAAAGTAGATTTTACCAGATGTGAGTTTGATGATGGAGATGTTTCATTTAATGATGTTGATTTTGGGGATGGAGATTTGTCTTTTGCAGGAACTGATTTTGGCAATGGTAAAGTTTCTTTTAAACTTGCACTTTTTGGGATTGGAAAACTTGATTTCCATTTTTCAAAATTTGGAATTGGAGATATAATTTTTGAAAGAACTATTTTTAAAGATGGAAATATTGATTTTAGAGCTGTTGATTTTGGCGAAGGCAGAATAACCTTTAACAAAGCTGTTTTTGGCAATGGCGAAGTAACTTTCGAAGCTAGCGAACTTGCAAACGGAAGAATTTCTTTTAGGAGAACGATTTTTGGTTCCGGAATTTTTAATTTTGAAATGGCTCGATTTCAAAATGCTGAATTAATTATTGATGATGTTAATTTCGGACAAGGAAAAGTTTCTTTTAAACAATCAAGATTTGCACTTTTATCTTTAAAATCATCTCAAATGAATAATTATTTTGATTTGAGAGTAGAAGAATGTGGGCATTTAGATTTATCCAACACAATTGTAAAAGATATAATTGATATCGATTCTGTTGAATTGAAAACTAATATAAAAGGTTTAGATATTTCTGGAATTAGATTACTTGGAAGAATTTTTATCGATTGGAAATTAAATGATGTTAAAAAACTTATTTATGCTCAAAATACTGGACATCTTAATAGAGCAGAACAATTTAGAGTTTTAAAAGAAAATTATAATCTAAACGGTCAATACGAATATGAAGATGAAGCATATATTGAATTTAAAAGATGTGAATCGAAATTTTTATTGGAAAAATCTAAACAAGAAAATATATTTAAAAGGATTTGGGAAAATGTAAATTATGTTTTTAGATATATTGTTTTTGATAAAGTAGGGCTTTATGCTACTAATCCTATTCGAGTTTTATTTAGTATGACAGTTATTTATTTGATATTTTCACTTATATATATTGTTATACCATTATTATTTCATGATTCAGCTATTATTTCGTCTTTATTTGAGGCTGGCGATATAAGAGATTTAAATTTGGTAGAAAAAGCTTTTTACCATAGTGCAATTACTTTTCTTACAATTGGTTACGGCGATTATTATCCTGCTGGTGCAATGAGATGGCTTTCTGGAGTTGAAGGTTTTATAGGTTTGTTTTTAATGTCGTATTTTACTGTGGCTTTTGTCAGGAAAATATTAAGGTAACTATTTGATTAAATGCCATTTAACTTAATTTTAACTTTGCATTTTGTTTAAAATTTCGTCAATTTCATTTTCTGTATTATGTAATTTATCTTTACATTTATTTATTAATTCACTTGCTTTCTTTACATTTTCAGAAAGTTCATCTAAATCAAGTTCTTTATTCTCTAATTTATCCATTATTTCTTCAATTTCTGAAATTGCATTTTTATAAGAAAAATTCTTTTTTGTCATATTATTATTTTTTAGTCATACTTAAATCCAACAACAAGGATATCATCTATTTGTTCAATTTTTCCGCGCCATTCATGCAATTCTTTATGTAAAATTTGTTTTTGTTCTTCCATAGACTTATCCTGAAAGCTCAAAATTAGATTTTTAAATTGACGTGATTTAAATTTTTTACCTAGAGTTCCACCAAATTGATCAATAAATCCATCAGAAAAAATATACATAGTATCATTTTTTTGTAAATCTATTTTATGATTTGTAAATGATTTATCTTGATTGAAGGAAACACCAATTGGCATTCTGTCTGCTTTATATTCAAAAAATTCATTATTTCTTATTAGATATAAAGAATTAAAAGCGCCTGAATAGTTAAGTGTATTATTATCAAAATCAACAACGCATAAAGCAATATCCATTCCATCTTTAGTTTCATTTTCGCCACCAGTTTGGTGTAATGTGCTTATTACTAGCGCTCTAAGCTCATTGAGGATTTCGTGTGCAGGAGGAATTATTCCCGGTTTTGTTGTTATTTCACTTAAAAAGGCTGAACCTAACATACTCATAAAAGCGCCCGGAACTCCATGTCCAGTGCAATCTGCTGCAACAATAATAGCCTTATTATCTTTTCTATACATCCAATAATAATCTCCGCTAACTATATCGCGAGGGAGGTAAAGAATGAAATGCTGTGAAAATGAGTTACTTATATATTCTTTTGGTGGTAACAATGCATTTTGTATTCTGCTGGCATATAAAATACTATCGGTAATTTCTTTTTTCTGAAATGTTATTTCATCTCTTTGTTTTTCTGCTGTATCTCTTTGTTTTTCAATTTCATCTCTTTGAGCTAGAATTTCTTCTTTTTGTTGCTGAAGTTCTTCATTTTTTTCAAAAATTTGAGCAGTTCTTGATTTAACTAATTTTTCAAGTTCTTCGTTTTGCTTTTCTAAAGCTCTGTTGCGCCACTTTACAAATCCGTAAATTAATATAGTTATAAGAATTGCTGCAATTATTCTAAACCACCATTCTGCCCAAATTGGTTTGGCAATTACAAATTCAATTTGTTTATAATAGCTCCAAATTCCATCGTTACCTTTTGTTCTATAATTAAATTGATATTTGCCTGGAGGTAAATTGTTATATTGTGCCTTGTATATGTATCCTCTTGAAGCAGAATAATCATTTTCAAGACCTTTCATAAAAAACTCATATTCAATTGATTTCTCGTCTTTAAATGATAATCCTGTGATTTCAAAAATTAAATTATTTTCATTAAACTTTAATCCTTCAAGAAGGCGATCTAAAGTAATTTCTTCGCCATTTAAAATAATCTTTTCGATTTTTCCTTCAGGTGTATATTTAACAGGTTTATTTTTTTTAATGTCGAAAGTTGAAATTCCATGATATGTTCCTATCCAAAG
The DNA here is from genome assembly GCA_016937695.1 of Bacteroidales bacterium. Taxonomy (GTDB): domain Bacteria; phylum Bacteroidota; class Bacteroidia; order Bacteroidales; family NBLH01; genus NBLH01. The sequence continues at coordinate 19,628 of JAFGWC010000114.1, read as the reverse complement.
TATTCCTTTTTCATCTAAGTATAATCCGTTTATTGCAATTTCATTTCCTTGCAAACCATCTTTCGAGTTGATTGAAAGCTCTATTTTATTGGTTTTTTTGTTAAAATAGAAAAATCCTCCGTTTGTTCCTAACCATAAATATGTGTCATCAATTCTTTTTATAGCATTAATTACATTATTTGGTAAATTAACTTTTACTTCAACATATTCATCATCTTTAAAATATCCTAATCCGCCTTCTGTTCCAACCCAAAGAATGTCATTATCAGGGCAAACAGACCAAACAATATCGCCAACGTTTACTAGTGGATCAAAATCGCTACCATTAAAATAGACTAAGCCGGTGTTATTTCCGCCAATAATCATATCATCAAACTCAGTTAATTGCATTAATAATGTGGTTGATAAATTTGATAATGCAAATGGTTCCGATTTAAGGTTTTTCAAATAATAAATAATTCCATTTTCGCCTGTTAATAAAAATATTTCATCATTTGATGATATATATATATTATTTAAAAAATGTAATGGATTTGAAAAAATATTTTTTTTAATTATTTTAAGTTGTTTTATATCTATTTCATATATTCCTGCAGTACTTGCTATAATTATATTGCCGCTTGATAATTTAGAAACAACATATGATTTGTTATCTGCACTAAATGATTGAGTGAAATTTTCAAGTTTATCTTTTAATATAAATACATCACTATTTTGACTTATCCACATTCTTCCTAATTTGTCTTCAGTAATTGAGTTTATATAATTATTTATTGTTTTAGGAAATAATAAACGCAAACTTTTATTTGTAAGTTTTTGAATACCACCTGAATAGCCAATCCAAAGATTTTCTTCTTTATCTTCTAAAAAAGATAATATTCTTTGTTTTTTTAAACCAATATTTTCATCATATACTATTGGTTTTTGCATAAGTGTTATTAGTTGAAATATTTTTGAATCTGATATAAACCAAATTGTTCCATCAGAAGTTTGTTTTATTGATTTTATAATAGTATTCTTAGGTAAATTTAATTGCTCGTTAATTTTTTCTTCTAATTTTATTTCTACTTTCAGATTGTTTAAATTAAACACATACAATCCATTAATAGTTGAAATCCAAAGTTGATTTTCTTCATCAATAAATACAAAATAGCAAGCATCATCAGAAATTTGGGTTACTTTTAATTCATTATCAAATAAAAAAAGTCCTTCTTTAGATGCTAAATATGTAACGCCATCGTTTGCTCTGGAAATAGAATAAACTTTTCGTGGAAGATTAAGATTTTCTTTATTGAGAAATTTTTCTTCTCTGTCGAATTTATAAAGTGCTATTCCGTTATCTCCAAAAAACCATTTGTTATTTTTAAAATCCACATATATTTTTCTAAACGATAAATCAGGAAAAATGTTTGTAATTTCACCGTCTTCGTATATCGAAGCGCCTTTTAATGTAGCAAAAAACATTGTTCCTTCATTGTCCTGAACAATATCAAAAACAGAATTACTGGCAAGCCCTTTAGATTTGTCAAAAACTCTCATTTGGCGACCATTGTATTTTACTGCTCCTGCATGTGTTCCAAACCACATGTAATTATCTCTGTCTTGATAAATTGAAAGTATATCTTCTTGTGGTAAACCTTCTTTTGTTCCATAAGAAACGAAAGGAAAAATTCCTGGTTGATATGTTTCTTGTAATACTGTCAGGTAATTTTCTGTCGCTCTTAACGACATTCCTGTTTGAATTTTAAAATACTTATCAAGAATGCCTTCTTTTTTTGCATAATCTAGAAATTCTAAAATTTTTCGTCTTAGTTTTGGTTGATTCTTTTTAATTGCCCATCCATCTTTTCCTACTTGACCAATAACAAATTTAGCTTCTAAATTTTCATAATTATTTATACTGAATACCGCATCGCTACCAATTGCATAGTCTGCTTTTCCGCTACTTATATCTTTTAAAAAATTGTTTCCTTCGGCGTAATAGTAATTATTTAAATTGTTATTAATCAATATATCTTCTTGAGCAGAGCCTTTAGATGTTACGCCTTTTAGTTTTTTTAAATCATTAATTGAGCTGATATTGGTGTTAATTCTACTAATTACTACTTGAGCATATGGTATAAATGGAATTATATTTACTTTCTTCAAACGCCAATCAAGCGGAACCATAATTTCTGCAGCGACATCAAAATAATTGAACCATTCTGGTGTGTAGGAGCTATCTTTCAGAAATTCGCCATTTTCATTGTCAAAATATTTTGAAAAATATGGAGTGTATTTTAATTCTAGTTTTACACCTATATATTTGGCAAATTCTTCTGCTAAATATGTATTGAATTGTTTTTTATCTTTGCTGTAAACCATTAACCTGTCTCTTAATGCTACAGTGATTTTTCCAGAAGATAAAATTTCATCTAAATCTCTTTGATTTGTACTGATGTCTTGCGATTGTGAATATGAGTTAAGTATCTCAAAATAAGAATTATAGTCCATACCATAATGCGATATAAATAATTCATCTAATTTTCCATTACCTTTAATGGTCTCAAAAAAATTATTTATCTCATCTTCAAGTTCATTATTGCTTTTTTCAACAGCCCAACCAATTTTTTTAATTGGAGCTACAGGAAATGCGAATTTAAATTTTGTACTGTTTTTTACTATTTCTAAAGCATTATAGGCAACAGTTATAAAACCATCTACTTTGCCTTTTTTTAATAACTCTACAGATTCTTCTTCTGATTGGGTTCTTATAAAGTTAATTCCTCCTCCAATTCTATTGTTTATTGATTCTATGTTACTTTCGTAACTCGAATTTTCTAGAAAGGCAATTGTTAAACCTTTTAAATCATCGTATGTTTTTAAATTTTGTGCATTTTTAGGTATAATTAATAAATCACTTAGATCTAAAATTCCGGCATAGTTGAAGAATTTTTTTCTCCATTCTTGTATATAAATTGTGCCGCAAATAAAATCAGCTTTTTTTAGTGCATCAGGTGTATATGATATATTTGGGTTGGTTTGATAATTATTTGGAATTTTACCATTTAATGAGAAATTTTCTTCCCAAGTGGTTGGAACTACTACAAGTTCTACATTTAAAAATTTTGCAAATTCCAGTGCAAGTTTGTAATTAACACTTTTTAAAGAGCTTTCTGTAAAAGCGGCATATATTTTACCGCTTTTTTTTATTTCTTTTATATCGCGCCCAATAAGTATCCAAGGTAATGCAAAAAATATTAATATTAAAAAAATAATTTTTTTCATTAAATATTGTTTGTTTATTAATTTTGGTTGTAGCTTTTTGAATGTGTTAAATAAATTACTTTAATTTATAATTTTATTGTTTTTTTATAAAAACTTTTTCTTTTTATCGATTTTATTGAAAATTAAGTATAAATTATAGCACAATATTTATACCATTTGATTATTTTTTTATTTATCTTATAAATACATTTCAAAGATTATATTTTAAAACTCATTATTAAAATATCATCTATTTGAGGTCTTGTATCTTTCCAATTTTCAAATTCTTCTTCAATTTTTTTCTTTTGAGATTTTAAATCCAAGTTGCTGTACTTTTTTAATATTTCTTTAAAGTTGCTAATCAATAATTTTCTACCAAATGCACCACCAAATTGATCTATGTAACCATCTGTAAACAAATAAAGCTGACTATCGCTTGTGTATTGAATTATTTTGTTTGTAAAAGGTTCATTTTCTTTAAAATGCATTCCAATTGGCATTTTATCTCCTTTAATTTCAATTAAAGCAGGATTGTTTTTTTCTTTTATAAATATAGAATTATATGCTCCGGCATATTGAATTGTTTTTGAATTTTTATTTATGATGCACAACGAAATATCTAAACCGTCTCTGGTTTCAATATCTTCAGAGTTATGATTTAGTGTATTTATTACTTTATCGCGTAATTTATTTAGTATTTCTGCAGCATCAATTTTTGAATTTTTAACAACTATTTCATTTAGATAAGAAATGCTGAGTAAACTCATAAAAGCTCCTGGAACTCCATGACCTGTACAATCTGCTACAGCTAAATAAATATTATCATCGTCACTTCTAAACCAATAAAAATCACCGCTTACAATATCTTTAGGTTTATAAATTATAAAACTATTTTTAAATGTGTTATTTATTTGATTTTCAGATGGTAATAAAGCATTTTGAATTCTTTTTGCGTATTGAATACTATCTGTTATTTTCTGAGTTTGTATTTCTAATTCGTCTCGATGTTTTGTTACAATATTTTTTTGTATTTCAATATTTTCATTTTGACTTAACAATTCTTCGTGATATAATTCTAATTGATCGTTTTTATCTTGAATTTCATCTTTTTGTAATTGCAAAATTTGATTGGCTGATATTTTATTTTTATAGCTGAAGTAAATAATGACTAAAATCAATAATAGAAATAGAAAACCAACTATCCAAAAATAGTTAATTAATTTTTGTTTGTTTATTTCTTTTATTGTTTCAAGTTTTTGTTTTTCTCTTTTAAATTCAAGTTCTTTTTGGTTTTTTTCAAATTCGTATTTTAGTTGAATTTGAAGAATTTTTTTACTGTTTTCACTATTTTCTAAACTATCTCTTATCTCTTCATATAATAATCTGTTCTTATATGCATTTGTGTAATTGTTAGTTTTTGAGTAACATACACTTAATTCATGATATGCTTCTTTTAAATTGTCAAGAAAATTAAGCTTTAACGATAAATCTACTGCTTTTTCTAAATACTCAATAGCTATTTCATATTTTTTTATTTTTAAATAATAAGTACCCATCGATACATATAATTTACTTATTCCAAATTCGTTTTTTAATTCTTTAAAAATTGCTAAACTATTTGAAAAATATTCATAAGCTTCTTTATATCTGTTTAATTCTTGATATAGTTCACCTATATTTTGGTAAGTAGATGCAATACCTTCCTTTTGGCCATATTCTTTTCTAATTTCAAGTGCTTGTAGAAAATAATCTAAGGCTTCTGAGTATTGTTTTTTACAACTTAAAATATGTCCTAAATTATTTAGAACTATTGCTGTTTTTCTTTTATTCTGATTTTCAATATATAAAATTAAGGCTTTTTGATAATTCAATATTGCTTGTTCTAATTCATTTTGAGTTTCATACAAAGAACCAATGTTATTATAAGAATCTGCAACACCAATTTTATCATCTAACTTTTCTCGTATAGCCAAAACTTTGATGTAATATTCTATGGCTATTTTATAATTTCCCTGTTTTTGATATATATTACCTAGATTATTTAAACTGTTTGCAACCCCATTTTCATTTTTAGTTTCTTCGTCTATTTTTAAAGATTTATGGTAAAACTCATTAGCCAAATTAAAATTCCCTTTTAATTCCAGCACCATTCCTAAATTGTTATAACAACCAGACATTCCTGCTTTATTTTCCAGCTTTATAAATTTTTCTAGCGATTTATTAAAAAACTCTTCTGATTTATCGTAATTGCCTAAAAACAAATGAATAACACCAACATTCTTCATTGCTCTGGCTTCTAATTTATTGTTGTTTGTTTTTTTTGAAATCGCTAACGCTTTTTCTCCGTATATTAATGCCAATTCAGGATCTGAGGATTTTAATTCCCAACATAAATCAGTTAATGCATTTGCTTTTGTAGAATCAATTTTGGTTTTTTCAACAATTTGAAGTAAACTGTCTACTTTCGTTTGAGAGAATGAAAGAGTACTAATAAAAATAGCAGGAATCAGTATAAATAGATATCTTATAATATGGTTTAACATAAATTTTATCAAACAAGGGGATTTATAATTATAACAACTACGAAAATAAATAATAATAATTGATTCGTAAATTTTTTGCAGATAAAATTTTACATTTTTTTTAAGTGAATATTCTCAAATGATAATTTTAAATAAATAATTTGTTAATGATAAATAAAAATAATAAACATAAATAGTAATGGAATAACTTTTTGAATTTTAAAAATTAAAATGGAATTTTATTTATATCTAGTCCCGTATCAATTATATAATCATCAATATCTTCTTCCATATCTATGTCATTTTCATCAAAATGCCAGTTAATTACTACTTCGCCTCCAGATTCTTCATAATCTTTAAGTATATTTAAAATATCTAAAATACTTCTGGAAGTACTTGTATTAAAGTAAGTTAACCTAATAATTAAGGCAAGAGGTCCATGTACCAATTCTATATAATCTTCAACCCAATTTATTAAAGGTTTATAAAACTCCACTGTGTCTTCAAGAAAAGATTCACCGGATAGTTCACAAATACCAGTTTTAGCATTAAAACTTACACTTGGTATAAAGAAATTTTTGTGAGAGCCTTCAATTTCAAGATTTTCCATTCTTATTTGTTATTTGAAATTTATTTTTATTTATCAATTTTTACAGCTATAGAGAAAAAAGAAAGATCGTCATCTACAGGTATTACTTCAATATCAAGTGGATGACTTGATGTTAAAGCTACTTGAATTAATCCAATATTAGCACCTCCTTTTTGACTGTGAGGTAATTTTCTTTGTTCTCTTTTATATTCTCTTAATTCTTCTCTATCTAATGAATTTATTATTTCACTTTTTTCAATAATCGACACAATATCATCATTTTTTACCAAATTTCCGGTCATAAAATTATATGTATCTTCTGCTTCACTTATAATAACCATTCCAACACCTATTTCTTTATTATTTTTCATTGTATTTTTTTCAGCAGAATAATAAGAAATATTTTGTGCTAATTCTATAAATATTTTAAAAACTTTTTTACTAGCTTTCTGATTTTTATTTAATACACCTTCAATATATGTCCCAATTGCTTGAAGAATTTTTTCATCAATCGGGCCTTTATAAGATATTCTTGTATCCTGATCAAAAGAGCTATGATAATCTAAAATATTTACTTGTTTTGAATAATTCATTCTTTATTTTTAAATACTAATTAGGAAGTAGATTAATTTTGAGATTGGTTTCAACCATAAAATCTTCAATTTCTTCTAATTCATCATCAATGTCTTCTTCTTCAGAATCATAATACCAATTTACTTTAATTTCGCCACCTTCTTCTTGATATTTTCGAAGAATATGTAAAATGTCAATAATACATTTTGACGAGCTTGTATTAAAATATCTTAATTTAAAATTAAATGTTATTGGCTTTTTTACATTTACTATATATTCTTGCAGCCATTTAAATAAGGGAGTGTAAAATTCAATAGTATCTTCTAAATACGATTCACCGCCTAATTCACAAATTCCTGTCTCTGCATTAAAATCAACAGTTGGAATAAAATTTGTTCCATGGTCGCCTTTAATTAAGATATTTTCCATTATTTATTGTGTTATTATGATTTATTTACCCTAACATTTAAAATATAAAATGATGTAGATTCATCAACAGTTACAACTTCATATTCTAATGGATAATCTGCTGTAAGTGCAACTTGTACTAATCCAATATTACCGCCACCAGGTGTGCCGGAAGGCATATTCCTTAATTTTCTTTTATATTGTCTTAGTTTTTCTCTATCAAGCATATTTATTGTTTCACATTTCTGTATAACAGGTAAAACCTGATGTTTTTCAACAATATTGCCTGTGGAAAAACTATAATGATCTACCATTTCCCTTAACATTAATATTCCCGAACCAAAAAAGTTGCCTTCTTCGTTTTTCTGTTTTTCTGCTGAGTAATAAGAAATATTTTGTGCTAGTTCTATAAATATTTTAAATATTTTTTTACTAACTCTTGGGTTATTAGATAACGAATATTCTATATTTTCAGCAATTACAGATAAAACTTGTGCATCAAATGGCCCGTTATAAGATATTATTGTACTATCTATATAATCACTATACATTTGGTAAGCATTTTCGGCTTTGTCCATTCCCTTATAATTCAATTTTTTTACTATACTACCATTTTCATGCCATAGTACAGATGTTAATAAATATAATACAAATGTTAATTATAAATGCTTAAAGTACAATAATATATAATTTATTTTAATTTTTCAATAAAAATAGAGAATTTTATTTTTTATTCCTATGCAAAAATAACAAAATAAAAAAAACATAAAAATTGCTGACAACTTATTTATAATAAATATCAACTTTTAAAGAAAATATATTCCAATAAGTTCAGTTATTTTTCATAACTTTATAAAAATAGTTTAGATATTGATTGTCTTTATGTAATAGAATAATGATAATGTTTTCAAAATATGAAAATTTTGAATTTTAATAGCAATAGTTTATTGGTATAATTATACAATACAAAATGTAATAAATTAATTTGTATAACTAGAAACCAACTTCTAACTACAAGTTATAATTATATAAATGAATCCAAAAATTACAAAATATTATATCAACACTTTTCTCTTATATTTTAGATAAAAATCATTTTATTCAATTATTTTATTGCGAATTGCTTTAAATATCAAAGATTAATGTACTTTTGTCGACTCAAAAAAAATAATTAATATGCGGGATATAAGGAACATTGCAATAATTGCCCATGTTGATCATGGAAAAACAACTTTGGTAGATAAAATGTTGATATCAACTGGTCAATTCGATGACCATGAAAAACCGGGTAATCTGATAATGGATAATTATGATCTTGAACGTGAAAGAGGAATTACTATTTTATCTAAAAATGCATCAGTAATATATAAAGGTGTTAAAATTAACATAATTGATACTCCCGGACACTCCGATTTTGGTGGAGAAGTGGAAAGGGTTCTTAATATGGCCGATGGTGTTTTATTGCTTGTTGATGCATTTGAAGGCCCAATGCCGCAAACTAGATTTGTTTTACAAAAAGCTATTTCATTAGGGCTTAAACCAATTGTTGTAGTTAACAAAGTTGATAAACCTAATTGTAATCCTGAATTGGTTCAAGAACAGGTTTTTGATTTAATGTTTAATCTTGACGCAAGTGAAGCTCAATTAAATTTTCCTACAATATATGGTTCTGCTAAAAATGGTTGGATGGCTGATGATTGGAAAATTGTTGGAGATAACATTTTCCCTTTATTAGATAAAATACTTGAATATATTCCTGCACCAGAATATAACGAAGGTACAGTACAATTATTAATAACTGCTTTAAGTTATTCAAGTTATGTTGGTCGAATTGCTATTGGACGTTTACACAGGGGCGAGTTAAAAGTTGGAATGCAAGTTTCTCTTATGAAAAGAGATGGCAGCATTATTCGCACTAAAATTAAAGAACTATTTATTTTCGAAGGACTTGAAAGAAAAAGTGTACCTTCAGTTCGATCTGGTGAAATTTGTGGACTTGTAGGTGTTGAAGGATTTGATATTGGCGATACTGTTGCTGATATAGAAAACCCTGAAGCATTAGATCCTATTGCTATTGATGAGCCAACAATGAGTATGCTTTTTACTATTAACGATTCTCCATTTTTTGGTCAAGATGGTAAATTTGTTACTTCCAGACACTTAAAAGATAGATTATATAAAGAACTTGAAAAAAATCTTGCTCTTAGAGTTGAAGATACAGATTCAGCTGATAAATTTAATGTATTCGGTAGAGGTGTTTTACATTTATCAGTTTTAATTGAAACAATGAGAAGAGAAGGTTACGAGCTTCAAGTTGGGCAACCACAGGTTTTGATTAAGGAAATTGATGGTGTGAAAAATGAACCTATTGAAGAAATGACTGTTGATGTTTTAGAAAACTTTTCAGGAAAAGTTATTGATTTAATAACTAACAGAAAAGGTGAATTATTAAGCATGGAGTCTAAAAATGATAGAGTTCATCTTGAGTTTAGAATACCTTCTCGTGGAATTATCGGCTTAAGAACCAGAATGCTTACTGCTACTAATGGTGAAGCTGTTATGTCTCATCGTTTTGTAGCTTTTGAACCTTTTAAAGGTGAAATGGAAAAAAGACAAAATGGTTCTCTTATTTCTATGGAAATGGGCAATGCATTTGCTTATGCTCTAGATAAATTGCAAGATAGAGGTAAGTTCTTTATTGTTCCTACTCAAAAAGTTTATGTTGGACAAGTAATTGGCGAAAGCAATAAAAGTGGTGATATAGTTATTAATATCTGCAAAGCCAAAAAACAAACTAATATGAGAGCTTCCGGATCGGATGATAAAACGAGAATTACACCGCCAATAGTTTTTAGTTTGGAAGAAGCTTTAGAATATATACAGTTTGATGAATATGTGGAAATAACTCCAAAAACTTTCAGAATCAGAAAAATAATTTTGAATGAAATTGAAAGAAAAAGAAAATCAAAAATATAATTATAAGGAGTATGAATGTTGATTATATTTATATTAATCAACATTTATACATAAAAAAATACTAAGGCTCGATTATAATTTTTCCTGCAGACATATTAATAATGTATCGAACCAAACTTGTATTTACTTCTTCAAAATGAACTTTTTTGTATATTTCTGTTTTAATTTCACCTTTTACCATTTTTTCTTGAAGCTTAGATGTTACTTCAGAAATTTCACTCATTGTTTTATTTTCAAACCATTTAATTAAATTAAATCCAACTATACTTTTTCCTGAGAAAATTAAATCTTTAGCTGAAATGTAATTTAAGTTTTCGCCGGTTAAAGCACCATAAAGTATTAATTGTGAGCTTGGTGGCATCAATTCAAGAATTTTTCCAGATACTTCACCAGATACTGCATCAATAAATGTTGTAGCGCCAAGTTTTTGAATAAGTTCTTTTAAAATAATTAAGAAGTCAGCCTCGCTAGAAGATAATACATATTCTTCGCCTTTTGATTTTAATAATTCAATTTGATTATTTTTTCGAACAATATTAATAATTTTGATATTTTCTTTTTTTGCTAGATTTTGTAACATTCCGGCTAGTTGACCTGATGAAGCATTCATTATAAAAGCTTTACTTTTTCTTTCTTTAATAATGTCAAAAAGTGCAAAAGCTGTATAAGGATTTACCAACATGCAAGCTGCTTGTTCAATCGTAATAGCGGAATGAACTGGAATACAAGCATTTGTGTTAGTAACACAATATTCTGCCCATGAGCCATTTAATTGTGGATGAGAGTTAAAGCTTACTCTTTTTCCAAGAAGTAATTGGGCATGAGCATCTTTGTCTGCATCTACAACTATTCCTGTGCCTTCAAAACCAGGAACAATAGGAAGTTCTTTTTTTATACCATAACTTCCTTGTATAAAAGATAAATCTGATGGGTTGCAAGTTGTTGCTTCAACTTTAATTAAAACCTGACCTTTATTAGGTTTTGGAACAGGTAATTCAACCAAATCAAGGCTTTTTATCGCATTAACAATATTTGTATTATAATTATGTAATATTATTGCACGCATTTTTTCCGGAATATCTTGTTTCATTTGTTTTAGTTTTGGTTTTAAAATAAACTTAAGGCGATATTTTTAGTTAAAAAAAATTAACTGTAATTAAAAATCAGTTTTAAATAGTTTTATTTACACTATAAATAGTTTTTTTTAACAAATATAAATTTTTATTAATATTGTTGTATATAAAATCTAAAAAATAATAATTTATGAATTACCTTTTCAGGTTTGTTTTTGCTTTAATGTTTCTTTTTCTTATTGATTTTTATGTTTTTAGAACATTAAAATTGCAATTTGAGAATCTGAGCAAATCAACAGCCAATATTATTTATATTGCTCATTGGATGGTTCCAGTTGTTTTAATTGTATTTGTAGTTTTTTTTATTATAAATCTTAATTCTTTTAATAATATTTCAAATAAGTATTTTTTAATTATAGGTGGAATATTTGTACTATTTTATTTACCAAAATTAATAATTGTTTCTTTTCAATTGTTTGAAGATTTCTCAAAAATTATTGCTTTTTTCACTAAAAAACTTTCATCAAATAATTCAGTTATTTATGAAAGTGCAAATAATATTTCACGTTCTGTTTTTATCGGACGCATAGGATTATTGATTGCTGCAATTCCTTTTATATCAATACTATATGGAATTATAAAAGGCAGATTTAGTTATGATATTGTTGAAAAAAGAATATCTTTTAAAAACTTACCTAGCGCTTTTAATGGTTTTAAAATAGTCCAATTTTCTGATTTGCATATTGGAAGTTTTTTGGATAATAAAGAACAAGTTATTAAAGCAATTGATTTGATAAATCTGCAAAATCCTGATGTTGTTTTATTTACTGGTGATATGGTAAATAACAAAGCTGATGAATTAGATGGTTGGGAAAATATTCTTAATAAAATAAACGCAAAATTTGGAGTATATTCTGTTCTTGGAAATCATGATTATGGTGAATATGTGAAATGGACTTCTTTAGAAGAAAAAAAAGCAAATATTGATGATCTGATTAACAGACAAAAAGAAATGGGTTTTAAATTACTTCTAAATAATTCTGAAATTATAGGTATAGATGGTGAGCAAATTGCTATAATTGGTGTTGAAAATTGGGGGAAACCACCTTTTCCTCAATATGGAAAGCTTAATCAAGCATGTGAAAATGTAAAAGATATTCCTTTTAAAATATTAATGTCGCACGATCCAACTCATTGGGAAGAAGAAGTATTAGGGAAAAAAAATATAGCTTTAACTTTATCCGGACATACACATGGAATGCAACTAGCTATTAATTTTGCAGGAATAAACTGGAGTCCTGTAAAATGGAAATATAATCGCTGGCGAGGGCTTTATAAAGAAAATAATCAATATTTATATGTAAATATTGGCTTGGGTTTCATCGCATTTCCCGGAAGAGTTGGAACTAATCCTGAAATAACAGTTATTGAACTTCAAAAAAGTTAATTTACATTACTTTTGCGTAAATAAAATCATTTTTAAAATCATATAATTGAATCTTAAGTTAGGTTACTAATTTTATTTGAGATAATCTTTGCATTCAAAATAATTGTAGAATAATTAATTATTTAAATTAAACTGGTGCAGTTTTTGAATAGTTAAGTAATATATAGATTATAAGTTAGTAAGTTTATAAATAGAAAGATATGTTTGTAAGTGTATTATATAAATTTATGGCAAAAATTTCTTATATTAAAATAAAATTCATTAATTTGTATTGTTAAGCACTTTAAATTTTGTCAAATACTTATGACAAATTTCAAATATTTATTAAAAATATTATACTTTATTGTATTTTTTTCAGCTTTTCAGTTTGAGAACAATAAACTTTGTGCCCAATTGAATTCGGAGCAGCAATCTCAAATCAAACAGTATAATAATTTAATAAATGATTACAATAAGCAAAAACAGTACAGATTAGCTGCTCATTATCATAATAAATCAGCATTTGTTTATTGGAAAGCAAATATGTACCAAGAAGCAATAAATAGTTTTCAGCAATCTGCTGAGCTTAATGAAAATGTAGGAAATTATAGTGAAAAAAGGAAGATTTATATCAATATAGCAATGATTTATTCAGATATGAATCAATTGAAAAATACATTGAAATATTTTGAAAAAAGCCTTGAAATAAGTCGAAGATTAAATAACAGAGCAGATATTTCAGCAAGTTTAATGGATGTTGCAACAATTTTAATAATCAATAAAGAATACGATAAAGCATTAGAGAAACTTGATGAATCATTGAAAATTGCTAATTCGTTAAATGATGCAAGATTGCTTAGAACTTGTTATAATCTTATGTCTCAATGTTATAAGGCATATGGAAATCAAAAAAAATCTGACGAATATTATAATTATTTTTTAGTTTACGATAAACATGTTAAAGAAGAAGGAACGATACAAAGAGAAGGAGAAGCTGTAAAAAAAATATCTGCAGAGCAAGAAAAATCTAAAATTCTAGAATCGGAAAAGTTAGCTAAAATATTGCAATATAATTTGTTGGAAATAAAGAAGAAGGCTTCTGAAGATTCTTTAAATTACGCATTATTAGCAGCTGAAGATTCATTAACAAAAGTAGAAAGAGAAAAAAGTGAGGTGGAATTAAAAAACGACCTTTTAAGTAAAGAGCAGAAACTTAATGAATTAGCTATAGAAAATCAAAAAGAAATTGAGACAAAACAAAAGCTTTTGATATATGGTGCTGCAATTGGTTTAGTATTACTACTGTTGATAGTTATAGGTGCTATTTTTTCTAATGTTCAAAAGCGAAGAGCTAATTTTAAATTAGAAAAACAAAATATTGAAATAGCAAAACAGAAAGACGAGATAGAATCTAAAAGTGAAGAATTAAGTTCAGCATTAGGAAAAATTAAATTTCAGAATAAAAATATTGTGCAAAGTATTAACTATGCACAAAGAATTCAGGAAGCTATGCTTCCAAAGGAAATTGGAATGCAAAATTTAATACCTGATTCTTTTATCTTTTTTAAGCCAAGAGATATTGTAAGTGGAGATTTTTACTGGTTTCATGAACGAAACCGAAATGGCGATATCGAATTGGCAGAAGAAGCTAGTGAACTTATAAATAAGAAAATTTTCATATCTGCTGTTGATTGTACCGGGCATGGAGTACCGGGAGCTTTTATGAGTATGTTGGGGTTTAATTTACTTAACGATATTGTAAATAAAGGTGTTTTAGAATCTGATAAAATATTAACTTTTCTTCATAAAGGTATTAGAGCATCACTAAATCAAGAAGCTACTTTAAACCGTGATGGAATGGATATGGCACTTTGTGTTATTGATCCTGTTAATCAAACTTTGGAATATTCTGGTGCTCAAAATCCTCTTATTTATATTCAGGATAATAAAGTGTTTCGTATAAGAGGAAATAAATTCCCTGTTGGTGGTTTTCAAGTAGACGATCATGTTTATGATAAGCATATTGTAAAAATTGATAGACCAACCTGGTGTTATATTTTTTCAGATGGCTTTTCCGACCAGTTTGGTGGTCCGCAAGGCCGAAAATTTATGGCTAAAAATTTTAGAGATTTATTATTTGAAATTCATCTGATGCCGATGGAAGAGCAAAAAAGAATTTTGGAACTTGTTATTAATGAGTGGATTGGAAAAGATTATGAACAAACTGATGATATATTAGTAATAGGTTTTAAAATAGATATAAGTAAAGATACTTAGAAGCTTAAATTCTCATTTTTTATTATATATTTGTACATATTAATGTATTGATTGCTAATTAAATAAGTTTAATATTAAATTAACATAATAAATATGTTCATTTATCATAAAAATTAGTTTATTTATAAAAAAGACATTAAATTACAGAAAAAATAAATTTTTTAATACAACCTTTATAAAGAGATAAAAGTCTTAATATATATAATGCGCCATGAAAATTTCTCGGCAAAAAATTTGTAGTAAATATCTAGTAATAACTTAATTTTTAAATTATGAAAAAAATAATAATTGGTTTTTTGTCCTTATTGTTTATTGGACAAATGGCTGTTGCACAGCCTATTCAGGATAATGCGGTAATCCCAATGTCTATTACTCTCAACTCTATCTTAAGATTAAATATAGTTAGTGGTGGTAATATTGAGTTTGCTTTTAATACAATAACTGATTATGCTAGTGGTTTAGGTCTTGCCGGTTCTCAATATCAAACTAGAATAACAATTGCATCTTCATCAAATTGGTCTTTATTTTTCTCAACTACTTTAGATGCTTTTTATGAATTAGATGGTGCTTCAACCATTCCACTGACATATGTTGCTTATAATTTTGAGACAGCAGGAAATGGAGCTAATGTTATTGGAACTGATGTTCAATACAATGACAATGCTGGAGCTTCTCAAGCTTTTGGTGTTTTTAATGATTTAGATCAGACTCCTGCTGCAGCTATTTTAACTACTTTAGGAACAGGTAATGCAGGAGGTACAGCTGATAACGATTTTACTATTAGATGGGAATGCGGAACTACTAACGTTTCAGGAGGTGGTGTTGGCTTAGAAGCAATCAGAAATTCGGGTGCTAGCTCAGGTCGTTATTCAACAAACGTACTATTGAGTCTTGTTGGAATATAAAAAGTTCTAGTTTTTTGTATATATTATGTTTAAGTGAATTATAAAAATTAATTAATTTGAGCATGATATATACAACATATTGTTTCATAATAGTTTAAGTATAACCTTAAATAGACTATAAGCACACTATAAAGGTTTAATTGAATAATAATGAAATATCTTATTATATAATTAATAAAAAGATAAGATGATAGAGCGTTTTAATTGGAAGTTAATAATATTTTTTTTATTAATTCATTATGTACAAACATTAAGCGCACAACCAACCAGAGGATTTTATATTGAAAAAGGGAATACAATATCATTTCATATAAATTCAATTGATGAAATTCAACATGGTGTTACTTCATTGAACTTTGCCAGATTTATAGCTTTTTATGATGACGATGATGGAACAATTGGAAATTCTAATTGGGAACTAACATTTGTTGCAGGAGCAATTCAAATAGTCGGCTCAAACCCTGCAAATACAATTGATCTTGATAGGGTTGAGATTTGGGCAAATACAGATGTTGCAAATGGCGCAACTCAGAACTGGATTGTTTTGTCAACAACTGAAACTGCTTTAATCAGTAATGGAATAGAAAGAGGTGCTGCAATTGCAATGCCGATAGATATTTCTTATAGAGTTGGTGTTTCTAATACTTTAGTTGGGAGTGAAAGTGACATTTATTCAATTGATTTGTGGTTTTACATAAAAGTGCAATAAAATATATAATAAATTAAGTTTATTCCTTTAAAGCTATTATTAGATAGTTATTTTTTTTTGAAATCAAACTTTTAATGAAAGTTAATGGAAAAATAAACTTAAAAGAAAAAACTTCCCAACTTTAGGATAATTTTAAACTTAACGAATAAATTTTGCAATATTTTTGCATGCTTTTTTATAACAATTTATCCATTGATGTTTATGAGTATTTATATAAACAATAATATACTTTTATAAATAAATTAAATGAAGTTATATAAGTTTAAAATTATAGGGCTAATTATGACTATGTTACTTTATAGAACTGTTATACATAGCCAGATAACATCATTTAACTCTTCTCAAACAAATCAAATATATATAACTTTTTTAAAAGATAAAATTGAAGCTGAAGCACAAACCAGTGTTTTTAACATCCTTACAATAAAAAACTATTCAGATTTTAAATATGAAGGAAAACTAAATATTTCATTACCAAGAGGTTGGAGTTTATTTGGAGAATCTACTACAGAAATAAATATAGAACCTAACGACTCATTAAACATTCCTGTAAGAGTATCAATTCCTGGAAATGTTGTAAGTGAAGTTGGATATTCTGTTGTCGCTACGATTGTTGATATGAGTGGCAGAAATGTTAAGTCTGCATATTCTTATGTAACAATAAAACGTTATACTAACTTTAAAGTTAAACAGGAAAAGCTTTTTTATTACATTTCAAATATTGAAAAAAAGACTGATTTCGCATTTAATATTTTAAATGATGGAAATGTCGATGAACTTGTTCATATAGAAATGTTAACATCAAATAATTTATCAATAAATAATGAATTTATAGAACCTGTTACAAAAGAATATAGTTTACAGCCTAAAAAAGATAGTACTCTTAGTTTTCAAGTGTTTTATAATGAAGATGATATTGATGAATTATTTTCTCAAATTAAAATTACAACTTCAACTGTAGACACTAGTTTTAATCAAACTTTATGGTTTAAAATTTTAACAAATTATTATGCTTTAGATATTCCTGAGAAAAGTAAATGTGGTATTTTAGAATTCAATATTCATAATTTATTTGGTACAGAAGAACCTAGTTATTCTCTTTTTTTTAAAGGCTCAGTATTATTTAAGAAAAATAGAGAGTTGTATTACTATTTTAGAAGTCTTAATTTTAGTAATTCAAATCCATTTGTAGAACATTTGGATAAATCAAAATATTATATTGGATATAAATCTAGTTATTATGATTTTAAATTTGGATCAATTGAAAAAAGATTACAACAAAACTTATATGGTGTTGGTGTTGATGCTACATTTAAATTAAAACAAAACAAGTTAAATCTTATTTACTCGCAAGATATATATGGAAATACAGAATCTTATGCCGGCGACTTAGCTTTTAGTATTCAAAACATTGGTTTAAATATGGGTGCTGTTCATTCTGAAGATATAACACATTCTATTAATAATGATGTAGTGTATTTCGGTTCAAATTTTAATCTTTTCAAAAAAAGCAATATCTCTTTTACAGTTGGAGCAAATAGAGTTAATGATAGTATTGTTGGATTAACTGAAGGCTATGGTTTTTCATTTAATTATAAATTAAATTTAAAAAAGTTTTATTTCGCAATACAAACTGTTCTAGGATCTCCTTATTATGTAGGTGTTTATAGAGGTCAATATAATATAAAGGCAGATGCAGAATATAAAATTTCAAAAATTTCAAAAATTTATGCCCAATATAATAGGCTTGTATATAATTATTCTAACTCTGAAATTTTTGTTTTTCATAGAAACATAGAAAAATATCAATTATATTTTAGTAAATTATTTAATAATGTAAATTTTCAAATAGGAAACTATACATATTTATATGCAACGGATCAGTTAGATCCAACAGATGCTGATTTATTTTATAAATCATATAGTAGTCATATGTTTACAAGCTTAAATATAATTGCAAATAGAAAAATAAGTTTTAATCCTCGATTAGAATTAGGACAAGTAAGAGTATTAGAACCAAGTTCTGTAGACCCTTCAAAAAATAAACCTTATAGTACATTTAAAATATCAGTTAATGTTACTGCAAAAAATTATGGACTTTATACTTTTTTTCAAAACGGACCTTTTAATTTGTTTGAACAAATGTATTATTTCCAAAATAATTTTTTTACAAAATGGTTTTATTTAATGCCTTATTATAAAACAACTTTTTTAAATAAAACAGTTCATTTAGATGTAAGAGCAAATTATATTAATAATATTGTAACTAATGAAAATATTTTTTCTTTAAATACTCAGCTTCAGTGGTTTTTGCCTAGAGATTTTAGTATTAGGCTTTTTAATTCTATCTCTTCGCGAAATCGTTACGATGTTGGTACAAATACAAAATACAATTATTCTAATACCTATTTTGAAGTAGGAATTAGAAAAGAATTTAACTGCAATCAACCAAGAATTCAATATTATAATTTAAAAGTTGTTTTCTTTAGAGATTTAAATGGCTCTAGAAAAAAAGAAAGTAATGAGCCTGGCATAAGCAATATTATGGTGGAAATTAAAAAAGATTTTAAGAAGGATGATTTAGATAGTTATAATGAATTTGTTGATGCACAATTACTTACTGATTATTCTGGAACAGTTGAATATGAAAATATTCCAAATGGGTTCTATAATATAAATTATCAACTATTAGCTAAAATCACTGGTAATTACAGTCTTGAACAATTGGAAGCAGAAGTATTAATGGATGAAGACAAAATAATTTATATCCCATATATGGAAAATAATAAAATTATTGGAAAAGTTGTTTTGAATAGAAATCCATTATCAAGTTTAGGTGAAATGGACATATCTAATATTAGAGTAATTGCAGAAGATACTCAAGGTCATTCTTATTCAGCTTTAACCGATAAACAAGGCAATTT
>JAFGWC010000113.1 GCA_016937695.1 Bacteroidales bacterium | reverse complement strand
TTTAATAATTTTTCCACAATCAATCATTTGACGTCAAATGATTGATTGTGGAAAATCAACTTTACACAGTTTATTGGATACTCCTAAGTTATTCGAAATTTTAATCTCTAAAGAGGTAATCCGCACGGATTTCCTTTTTAGAATTTGGTTTAAACAAGCTTTATTTGTTTTGAACTTATACAGATTTTGGAGCATCTGAGCTTTGTCCCCAATATTTATTTCTTAATAAATCATCATATTGATCGGCATAAACACCTATTCTGTTTATCATTGCCATCATTTCATTTTGGTCTAAACCATCAAGCTCTCTATTTGTTTTTAAATATATCCACGAGTTAAATTTTGTCATGGCAACGCCATATAAATTATGATTAATTTCTAATATTTCTCTATAAAACGCTTCTGTGTTTTTTGTTGGCACTTCTATAACAGGCGCCATACATTGGAAATAACCGTAATTTTTTTGTTCAGTTTCCCAAACATCTATCCAAACATTTGCCGAACCTCTTTTAAGATTCCATTGTCCGGCTTTTTCACCTCTGCAAACTTTAGGATCAACTCCTAAAATACTAATACAGTTTTCTGCAAATTGATAATACTTTTGTAAGTCCATAGTTTTAATTTAAAGTGTACTTTCAAATATAATAATTAACTCATAATAAAGCAAATTATTAGAATATAGTTGGACTAAATTTCAATAGTTTGATTTTGATAAACATTATCACTACTGAAAAATTAATTTCAAATAATCCTATGTTTTTATAACTTTGTTATGTAAATTCAAGAATATTTTGAGAATTAATTACTAATTAAAACTATTTAAAATGAAGAAGTTAATAATTCCTTTAGTGTTGTTTGCATTTTTTGCTTGCAACCAAACTCAAAATCAAAAAAAAATGTCGGTAATTTATCCGAAAACTAAAAAAGTTGATACTATAGATGTTTATTTTGGTACAGAAGTAGCTGATCCTTATCGCTGGCTCGAAGATGATTTATCTGAAGAAACCGCCAATTGGGTTAAGGCTGAAAATGAAGTTACTTTTGGATATTTAAATAACATATCTTTTAAAGACAAAATTAAGCAAAGACTTGAAAAAATTTGGAATTTTGAAAAAGTTGGATCACCAACTAAACATGGTGATTATTATTATTTTTATAAAAATGATGGCTTACAAAATCAGTATGTTTTATATAGAACAAAAGATTTGAAACAAAAAGAAGCTGATATTTTTCTTGATCCTAATAAATTTTCTGAAGATGGAACAGTTTCAATGGCAGGAACAAGCTTTACTAAAGATGGATCTTTAATGGCATATCTTATTTCAGAAGGCGGTTCTGATTGGAGAAAAATAATTATTAAAAATACTGAAACTAATGAAATTATTGAAGACACTTTAATCGATGTCAAATTTAGTGGAGTTTCATGGAAAGGAAACGATGGCTTTTATTACAGTAGTTACGATAAACCAAAAGAAGGAAGTCAACTTTCAGGTAAAACTCAATATCACAAATTATTTTATCATAAATTAGGAACTGAGCAAAAAAAAGATGTTTTAATTTTTGGAGGCGAAAAACAACCAAGAAGATATATAGGTGCATATTTAACCGAAGATGAAAACTATTTGGTTATTACAGCATCGCAAGGAACTAGTGGAAATGAACTGTATATTAAAGACTTATCTCAAAAAAACAGCAAAATTGTAACTCTTGTTGATAATTTCGATAATGACAGTTATGTTGTTGATAATGATGGCTATAGATTGTTTATTCATACAAACATAAACGCACCTAATAACAGATTAGTTGAAGTAGATGCTTATAATCCAATTACAAAAAACTGGATAGATTTAATTCCTGAAACAGAGAATGTTTTATCTGTTTCTACTGCTGGAGGGAATTTCTTTGCAGAATATATGGTTGATGTAAAATCAAAAGTTATTCAATACGATTTATTTGGCAAAAAAATACGAGAAGTAGAACTTCCTGCAATAGGTTCTGCTAGTGGCTTTGATGCAAAAAAAACAGACAAGGAATTATATTATTCTTTTACATCTTTTACATATCCAAATACAATATTTAAATATGAAATTGAAACAGGAAAATCTGAACTTTATTGGAAACCTGCAATTGACTTTAATCCAGAGGATTATGTAACAGAACAAATTTTTTATACAAGCAAAGACAGCACAAAAATACCTATGTTTATTGTTTATAAAAAAGGATTAAAAATGAACGGTAAAAATCCAACATATTTATACGCTTATGGCGGATTTAATATCAGTTTAACACCTTCATTCAGTGTATCAAGAATAATTTGGCTCGAAAACGGTGGTGTTTATGCTCAACCAAATTTAAGAGGAGGCGGCGAATATGGTGAAATGTGGCATAAAGCAGGAACTCAAATGAAAAAACAAAATGTTTTTGATGATTTTATTGCTGCAGCTGAATATTTAAAAGACAATAAATATACTTCCACAGATTATTTGGCAATTGCCGGCGGTTCAAATGGTGGTTTACTAATTGGAGCTACAATGACTCAAAGACCAGACATAGCAAAAGTTGCTTTTCCAGCTGTTGGAGTATTAGATATGCTTCGTTATCATACATTTACATCAGGAGCAGGTTGGACACCGGATTATGGAAACTCTGATGAATCTAAGGAAATGTTTGAATATTTATTCGGATATTCGCCTGTTCATAATGTTAAAGAAGCAGAATATCCTGCAACACTAATAACAACTGGCGATCATGACGATAGAGTAGTTCCGGCTCATTCATTTAAATTTGCAGCTGAATTACAATCAAAGCATAAAGGAGATAACCCGATTTTAATTAGAATTGAAACCAGTACTGGTCATGGTGCTGGAACACCAACTTCTAAAATAATTGAGCAGTACGCTGATATATGGTCGTTCGCATTTTACAATATGGGGATTAATCCAATTTACAAATAAAATTACAATTATTTTTTGTTGCATTAAAAACAATTAGTATTAATCCGTATAATTGCCTGAATTTGAAAATTGTATAATAAAATGTACAATATTTATTAAGGTGATTATGCGGATATTAATTTTATATTTTATTTTAGCAAAACATTTCTTAATGCACTTTAAGTGTTATTTGTCTTGTAATCAATAATTTAAATATAAAAAAATATTTTGCAGATGAGTTATAATTTTATCGTAATTGAAGGATTGATTGGAGCAGGAAAAACAAGTTTATCAAAAAAAATTGCTAAAAGATTCAATTCAAAATTAGTATTAGAACAATTTGCAGATAATCCTTTTTTACCAAAATTTTATAAAGAACCTGAAAAATACTCTTTTCAATTAGAATTATCATTTTTAGCCGAAAGATATAAACAATTAAAGAATGAATTAGGCTCTGGTGATTTATTTAGTAATTTTTTATTGTCCGATTATTATTTTACAAAGTCATTGATTTTTGCTAAATCAACTTTGCAAGATGATGAATACAAGCTATTTAGAAATCTTTTTAATATAATTCATTCAACACTGCCAAAACCCGATTTGTATGTTTATTTACATTTGGATGTTGATAATGCATTAAAAAATATAAAAACAAGAGGCAGAGATTATGAGCAATCAATTTCAAAATCATATTTAGAAAAAATCAGTAAAAATTATTTTGATTATTTTAAAGAGGAGCCAAATATTAAATTTTTAGTAATAGACACAAATGGCATTGATTTTGTCAATAAGAAATCTGATTTTGAGCTCATTATAGAAATAATTTTTAAAAATGATTATAAGAAAGGAATTAATAGAATAATTCTATAAATACAAACATTTTTTATCATCAAAATATAAAAATTAAAGACTTAGATGTTAAAAAATACAAGCTTAGACTTTTATTTATTAAAAACATTGTATAGATTTGCAATAAATAAAATTTTTAACCGAAAATCATTTAGTCAAACATTTATTTATCAATTATGAAGAAAGTTACATTAAGTTATTTGTTATCTATCGCTACAATTGTACTGTTTTTAAGCAGCTGCGGTGGGTTGAAAAAAATGCAGGATAGGGCAAGTGAAATTAAATATACAGTAACACCTAGTCCTCTTGAAATGCACGCAGAAAAAGTTGCGGTAAAAGTGGAAGCAACAATTCCACCAAAATATTTTGATAAAAAAGCCTTATTGGTTATCACACCTGTTTTAAAATATGAAAAAGGTGAAACTGCTTTAAATACAAAAACTCTTCAAGGAGAAAAATATGCAGATAACAATGAAGTTGTTTCTTATACAGATGGTGGCACTTTTAGCTACACAGACACTATTCCATACACAGATGATATGATGGCTTCTGTGCTTGAAGTTAGAGCTCAAGCTTCAAGAGGCGATGAAAAAGCAGAATTATTTGTAATGGAAATTGCTAAAGGTGTTATAGCTACTCCTAGATTAGTTAGCAAAGGTGGATTAGCAAAATTCATTGAAATTCCTGCAACTATGGATTCAAAAATTTCAGATCTTCAATCAGCTGTTATTCTTTACGCACTTCAAAAATCAGATATTAGAAAAACTGAATTAAAAAAAGAAGAACTTCAAAAACTTGTTGAATTATTAACTACAACAACTGATGATTCTGATAACGAATTAGTTAATGTAGAAATTGCAAGTTACGCATCACCAGACGGACCAGAAGATTTAAATCAAAACCTTGTTGAAGGAAGAGGAAAATCAGCTCAAGATTATATTACAAAAAATCTAAAAAAAGCTGAAGCCTCAGTTACAAAAAATCCTGATTTTATTGTAAAAGAAACCACACCTGCTGAAGACTGGGACGGATTTAAAAAATCAGTAGAAGCATCTGAAGTTCAAGACAAAGAACTTATCTTAAGAGTTCTTTCTATGTATTCTGATCCTGTTGTAAGAGAAAGAGAAATTAAAAATATTTCTGAAGCTTATACTGATCTGAAAGATGATGTTTTACCTGAATTAAGAAGATCTGTAATTAAAGCTAATTATCAATCAAAAGTTAAATCTAATGAAGAATTATTAAGTTTAGCTGCAGACACAATGATTAGAACTTTACAGTTAAAAGAACTTCTTTATACAGCAACTTTAACAGATGATGCTTCTAAAAAAGAAGAACTTTATACTATCGCTATAGAACAACATGCTGATTGCTATACAGCACACAATAACTTAGGTGTTGTTTATGCAAATCAAAATAAATTAGACGAAGCTAAAGCTTCTTTCGAAAAAGCTGTTGCTTTAAAAGCTGATTTAGCTCCTGCAATTGCAAATTTAGGTGCTGTTGCTCTTTCTCAAGGAAATTATGCTGAAGCTGAAAAATATTTTACTGAAGCTCAGAATGCCGGATGTAAATCTGCTGATTTAGGCGATAACACGGCTGCAATTAACATTATGAACGGTAAATACAGCGAAGCTGTTGCTAATTGTAAATCAAACTCTTACAATAAAGCTCTTGCTCAAACTCTTAACGGACAAAATGCTGAAGCTGAAGCTACATTAAATGCAATGGGTGAAAGTGAAAACGCCTGGTTCTACTATTTAAAAGCAGTTGTTGCAGCTAAAGGAAGTAAAGATGATGCAGTTTTCACAAACTTAAAAACTGCTTTTGAAAAAGCTACTGATTCTAAAGCTTATGCTAAAAAAGATATGGAATTCTTAAAGTATTTTGAAAACGAAACTTTCAAAACTTTAGTTGAATAATAATAAAAAATATCGAATAAATAAAAAAAGCGGCAATTGCCGCTTTTTTTATTTATTCAAAACTGTATTGCTTAAATACTTCCCATAAAACCACGCCAAGAGAAACGGATATATTTATAGAATGCTTTGTTCCTAATTGAGGAATTTCGATAAAAATATCAGACAAATTAACAACATTTTGTTTAATGCCTTTTACTTCATTTCCAAAAACAAAAGCATATTTTTTATTTTTATCAATTTTAAAATTTTCTAACGAAATACTATTTTCTACTTGCTCTACCGATGCAATTATATAATTTTTATTCTTCAAATCAGAAATTGCATCTTCTGTGTTTTCAAAATACTTCCAATCAACAGAATCTGTTGAGCCTAATGCCGTTTTATGAATTTCTTTATTAGGCGGACAAGCAGTTATGCCGCATAAATAAACTGCCTCCAATAAAAACGCATCAGATGTTCTAAATACAGAGCCAATATTATTTAAACTTCTGATATTATCTAGAACAACAACAAAAGGAGCTTTTTCCGAATTTTTAAATTCCGAAATAGTTTTTCTTTCTAACTCACTATTCTTTAATTTTCTCATAATGGCGAAATTATAATTTGCAATCAAAATATGCAATAAAATCTTGGGATTAATAATAAATTAAATTAATTTTAGCATTCTTTTAGATATGTAACTATATAAAAAATATAAAAATGAATTTACACGAATATCAAGGCAAATCAATTTTAAAGAAATTTGGTGTTCCTGTTCCGGAAGGAATTGTTGCAGACACACCTGCAGCAGCTTTACAAGCAGCAAGACAAATTAAAAAAAATGTATCCTGTGAAAGCTTTGCTGTTAAAGCACAAATACATGCCGGCGGAAGAGGAAAAGGCGGAGGCGTAAAAATTGCAAAATCTTTCGATGAGGTTGAAAATTTTTCTAAGCAAATACTTGGAATGCAGCTTATTACACATCAAACAGGAAAAGAAGGAAAAGAAGTACATAAAGTACTTATTGAACAAAGCATTTATTATCCAAACAGTGCGGGAAAAATTGATATTTCAGAATTTTACATGAGTGTTTTGCTAAACAGAGCAACAGGTAAAAATATTATTATGTATTCAACAGAAGGCGGAATGGATATTGAAACTGTTGCTGCGGAAACACCTCATTTGATTTTTACCGAAGAAATTGAGCCGGCTGTTGGTTTATTGCCATATCAAGCTAGAAAAATTGCTTTTAATCTTGGTTTAAGTGGAAATGCGTATAAGAATATGCTTAAATTTGTTTCTGCTCTTTACACAGCGTATGTGGAAAGTGATGCTTCTATGTTGGAAATAAATCCTGTTTTTAAAACTTCTGACGATTTAATTCTTGCTGCAGATTGTAAAGCAAATATTGATGACAATTCATTATTTAGACAAAAAGATATAGCAGCAATGCGCGATATTACAGAAGAAGCTCCTGCAGAAGTAGAAGCCGGGAAATTTGATCTGAATTTTATTAAACTCGATGGTAATGTTGGTTGTATGGTAAATGGTGCCGGTTTAGCTATGGCAACAATGGATATAATAAAACTTTCAGGTGGCGATCCTGCTAATTTCCTTGATGTTGGAGGCTCTGCCAATGCTGAAAATGTTGAAGCCGGATTTAGAATTATATTGAAAGATCCTAATGTAAAAGCAATTTTATTAAATATTTTTGGTGGCATTGTTCGTTGTGATAGAGTTGCTCAAGGTGTTGTCGATGCTTACAAAAAAATTGGAGATATAAAAATACCTGTAATTGTTAGATTGCAAGGTACAAACGCAGAAGAAGGAAAAAAACTTATCGACACATCAGGTTTAAAAGTTCATTCTGCAATTACACTTCAAGAAGCTGCAAATTTGGTTAAAAAATTAGTATAAATTCAGATAATGGCCTAATTATAAAGGTGTTAATGCTTATGCAATTAACACCTTTTCTTTTTTTGATAATTCATTTCTAGTAAAAATATTAGAACACTTGTTTTTTTCGTTTAATTAAATGGAGTAAATTTGAAATAAAATTAATGATAACTATTTCTGATTTAAATATTTTTAATCTGATTTTCAAAACTCAAACTCATGAACAAAACAAAAACAATAATTCTTTTCTTAATTTTAATCTTTAGTATTCAAATTTTAAAATCACAAGAAATAAATGTAATAAAAGCAAAAGGCGAGGCTTTAATACAATGGTATCCCGAAATAGAATCTTTAAATGCAGCTAAAGAAAGAGCATATGAAAAAGCAAAAATTAATGCTTTAGAAAATGAATATGGAACTCTTGTTGTACAAGGCAATTCTGTTTATATTGAAAATAAAAATACAGGTGAAAAAACCGAAACAAACACAGTGTTTAAAATGATTGGAAATATTGCAGTTAAAGGCGAAATAATAGAAATAATTAAAACTGACTATAAAGAAATAAAAAAGAAAGAAAAAGTTAATGGCAAAAAATCAGAAATTACATATATAGAGTGTAAAGTTATTTTAAGCTCAAAAGAAATTGTTGACACAAAAATTGATATTGAAGCTTATCCGTTAAATTCGAATAAATTAATCAGACCAGTTACTGATTTTTACGAAGGCGATGATTTATTTTTGTTTTTTCGCTCGCCTGTTAACGGATTTTTAACCGTTTACTTGGATGATAATAAAGATGCTCAATGTTTATTACCATATCGAAAAATGCCTAAAGGAATGGAAGAAGCATTTCCTATAGAAGCAGATAAAGACTATGTTTTTTTCTCCGATTTGCCAAATCATAATTATTTTAATGATGATTTTTTTGCCGAAGATACATATGAATTATATGCTAGCACAGAAAAAGATTTAAACAGAATGTACGTGATTTTTTCGAAAAGCCCGCTTAATAAACTAATTTTAAAAGAATCGGAAAACAATAAACTTAAAGTTGAAATTGATAAAGAAAATTATGAATTACCTAAAGTAATAGATTCTGATACATTTCAAAAATGGCTTATTAAAATTCAGCAAATAAGAAATGATCTTATAATTAAAAATATACTTATTAGTATAGAAAAAAACAAACATTGATGAAATATTTTAAAATATTCCAAAACTTCAAGATTGTGTAAAACGCACTAAATAAATCAGTTATGTCTTAATTTTAAAATAATTTTAAAAAAAAGTCATTTTAGGGGGTTATATTTCTTCTATTTTACAATATATATTAATAAAGGATTATTATTTAAAAAAAATATATTTAATAAAAAAATAATAATTATGAAAAAAATATACCTAAATGGCGGAAATATTTTTAAAAAAGTAAACGATATTGATTATTTCATTCTTGAAAATAATGATATTGAAAATTTCGGCTTTTTTAATAGTTTAATAGCCTTAAAATTAGAAAAATATTTAGAACTTTCAATTCCTGGATTATGGGGAATGTTAGAGATTCCTGAAATAATAGTTAATAAATGTGGAGGCTTTGTTGAAATTTGGAATAATGAAACTGATTTGTATAAAGAGGGAATAATTTCTAAAACAAATTCTGTAGCAAAAAATATATCTGAATTAAAAAATGAAGAAACTATTGAAAGATATATCTCTTTTAGAAATGTTAACTTCACTAATATAGATGATGAGATATTTAATAAAAATAATCCTTTTACAATTAAGCTTACAGTTTTTTTAAAAGAAAAGGAAGATGTTATTTTATATTATCCTTATCACGAATCAGATTCAGATAATAAAACAAATAAATATATTTTTTCAACAGCTGTTAATACTGTTGAAAAAAGACAAAGAGACCGATTAATTTTTAATTTTATAATTAATTCAGTGGATAAAAAACATATAATGAATGATTCAATTAATTTAAATGAAATGAATAGTGAAATTATTCATATAATGATTTATAAGAAAGATAAAATTAATTTAATTAAAGAGCATTTAATTTCAGAGCAGATTTAATAAATTTAAAAATTTACATATTAATAAAGTCTGGACAAAAAAATGATTCAATATACAGATCAAGAAATTATTGAAAGTTTAAAAAAGAGGCAAAGCAATGTCGTTCGATTTATTACAGACGAATACTTACCGATGATTGTTTATCTTGTTGAAAAAATGAATGGTGATTATAAAGATGCAGAAGATATTTTTCAAGAGGCATTAATAATAATAATAAT
>JAFGWC010000112.1 GCA_016937695.1 Bacteroidales bacterium | reverse complement strand
TTAGATAAAAATCAAATAGCAAAAAGAATAGCTCAAGAATTAAAAGACGGTTATTATGTAAATTTAGGAATTGGAATTCCCACCTTGGTTGCAAACTATATTCCTGATAATGTGGAAGTTATACTACAATCAGAAAACGGAATGCTTGGAATAGGACCATTTCCTGAAAAAGGAAAAGCTGATGCAGATTTAATAAATGCAGGAAAACAAACAATAACAGCACTTCCCGGTTCTGCGTTTTTCGATTCAGCAACAAGTTTTGCAATGATAAGAGGCGGACATATAGACTTAACAGTACTTGGTGCTTTTGAAGTTAGTGAAAAAGGCGATATAGCAAGTTGGAAAGTGCCCGGAAAAATGGTTAAAGGTATGGGCGGCGCTATGGATTTAGTTGCTTCGGCAAAAAATATTATTGTTGCAATGCAACACACAAACAGAGAAGGCGAATCTAAGTTGCTGAAAAACTGCACATTACCACTAACAGGAGTTTCTTGCGTAAAGAAAATTGTTTCTGACCTTGCAGTTATTGAAGTTACAGAAAACGGATTTAAGCTTCTTGAAAGAGCTCCAGGCGTAAGTGTTGAACAAATTCTTAATGCAACAGAAGCTAATTTAATTGTAGAAGGTGATATTCCGGAAATGAATGTCTGAAAAATTATTTTTTAATTTTTCCTTTTTTAAAATCCTTTTTTAACATCTTTTTTGGTAATCTTTCTGACGATTTTTGAGGCAATTTAAAATTTTTATTTTTGCCTTTATTAGAAATTTCATCTTTAATAGTATCAGTTTTTTCTATTGAAAAAACATACTTTTTTAATGAAATATTTCTTAATTCTGCATGTTTTGGTTTTATTTTTTTGTCGTGATTATATACTTTGCAAAGTATATAATCCGGTTTTTTTAACGTGTCGGTAACTGCTTCTAATAAATATTTATGCCACCTATCGTCTTTATTTAAACTATCCTTAATAAAAGTATCTTTAGTTTTATCCTTATAAAAAATCTCTAATAAAATATGTGGATTAATACAACTATCATCTTGAAAAATTAAAATTTCTGTTTTTAGTTTAAACTTACATTGTTCGCTAAACTTCTGTTTATACGTAATAGTGTTAAATTCACCTTCTTCAGGAATACTCCAATATTTTTTAGTTCCCCATATATCAATCCAAACACTATCTCCATTATTAATCTTTTCAATAGAATCCAAAACTAATTTAGGAATATCAAACATATTAACGATAGAGTCTAACGTGATTTCTTCTTTCTCGTAATTTTTAATTACCTGATCATAAATTATAACATAATCATCTAAGTTTTCAGAATAATATTTCACTGTATTATCAAACTGAGCTCTTGTAATATTATACTTTTTAAAAACATAATTATAATAAGAAGCATTTCTATCTTTCAATTTCGAATCATATAATCCAAAATCAGATAAAATAGCATTAGATTTATGCAAATCTGCTAATACTAAAATAAATTTTTCTTTACTGATATTTTCATCAGTTTCTTTATTAGAACATGAAGATAAAATCAGTAATATGCTTATTATCAAGACAATATGTTTTTTAAATAATTTCAATTAATATGTTTTTAGAAAAAAAATGCAGCCTGAAAAAATTATCAGACTGCAAATATAATAAAAATACATTTTTAAAAATCTATTAAAATAAATACAATGATTTATTTAGATTTAAACAATGTTGGTTTAAATGTTATAGAAAGCCAAAACCATTGAGGAGTCTCACTTTCGCCTGCAGCAACGCCTTTAAAAGCTTCAAGAGTTTCAGATACAAATGCAGTATGATAACCTGCTTCAATTTGAATTTCTTTGTTTAATTTGTATTTATACATAATATCAATTTCAGAACCTAAATTTTTATCATAAACCTCTGTTGTTGTTGGGTTAACAACATCTTGAGCTAATTGGAACATGTGATAATAAGCTGTTAAACTGTGTTTTTCTTTAAATTTCAAGCCTAATTTAACAAAAGGATTAACTAAACCACCATTTTTTGTGCTTCCAGATGTTAAAAAATAATTTAAATTTCCATAATATTTAAATCTTGCACCATATAAAACATCAAAAGATTGATATTTTTCTGTTTCATTAAGGTCTTGTCCTGATAAATAATCAATACCAGCGCCAAAATAAGCAGCTCCAAAATTATATCCTGCTTCAGCATTGAATAAATATGCTGCAACATCTTGGCTTGTAATTGTTTTTCCCATTTGATAGTATGCTTCTGCCTTTGCTAATAATTTTTTATCATCATATTTTACAAATAAACCACTTGTGTTTTTAAACTGAATTACTGTTGGAGATCCATCAGATTGGAAACCTGAAAAAAGTGTAATAAATGAAGCATAAAAATTATCATTGAATTTTTTACCAACATGAATATAATCCATCGATTTCATTTTAATTGTACCATAGTCTGCTGCAAAAGCATTGTATGTTTCATTATTATATGACAAAACCATGCTAAATGTTAAACCTTCTTTTTTGTAATTAAGCGAAGCGGCATCATAAGATATTCCATAATTACTCCAACCTCTTGCACAAACCAGTCTTTGATCGTCAACAGCAAGTTTTTGACGGCCTAATTGTAAATTAGAATTATCGCTTAATTTTAATTTTGCCCAAGCCTGGAATACATCAATACTTGCAGTATTACCAAAATTTCCTGTTGCTGTATAAATATCACCTTCGCCCCATTCTCTTGAATCTTGTAGGCTAATATAAAATTCCATTTTATCGTTTTCAAATCCAAAATTTAATCTTGTTAATTGATTAATTGTATAATTTGCAAAATTATTTTCTGTTGGAAGAGATTTGTATCCATTTAAAATTTCGCCTCTAGTCCTTAATTCTGCATCAATAGTAATTTTTTTTAATTCTTCTTTTTTTTCTACTACTTCTTGTGCAAAAATATCTTGCAAAAAGAAAAAAGATACTAATAAGATTATAATTACCTTTGTCGTTTTCATAATAAAATTTAAATTTTGTTAAATAATAATTAATTTTTCGAGGCAAAAATAATAACATATTAAAAATTTAAGCTCTTGTTTATCATGATATGAATCACCTTTGCATATGTTATTATGCATCAATCTATTAAACTACATATCTTGATTAAAAGATAACTACTTTAAACAAAGACTTTCAATAAATAAAATATGCACAGAATTTTTTTATCATTAGGAAGCAATTTAGGCGAAAAGGTTATAAACCTGAAAATGGCTTTAAAAAAAATAAATGAAACAATTGGCCAAATAAAAAAAGTTTCTTCGTTTTACGAAACAGAACCTTGGGGTTTTGAAACAGACAAGTGGTTTATCAATATCGTTGCCGAAATATCAACGAATTTAGATGCGAAAAGTTTATTGATAAGCTTATTAGAAATTGAAAAAGAAATCGGAAGAAAAAGAAATAATAATCAGCAAAGATATTCTTCAAGATTAATCGATATAGACATTCTTTTTTATGATGATTTAATAATAGAAAAATCAAACATACAAATCCCTCATAAACAATTACATAAAAGAATATTTGTATTAAACCCGTTAAATGAAATTGCCGCAGATTTTATACATCCGATATTAAAATTATCGATATCTGAATTATTGCAAAAATGTGATGATAAAACTCAAATAAAAATACTAAAAAATGTTAATTCATAATTTTTATGAATATTTTAATCTAAATAAAAAGCATGTTTTATAATAAAGTGTTAAATTTGCAACAAAACAAAAATAAAATTAAAAAGGATGGCAGAATTAATGGTTGAAACACTTCCATATAAAATTGCAGATATTAATCTTGCAGACTGGGGAAGAAAAGAAATAGAATTAGCAGAATTTGAAATGCCCGGATTAATGGCATTAAGAAAAAAATATGGCACTGAAAAGCCTTTAAAAGGTGCGCAAATTACAGGTTCGTTGCACATGACAATTCAAACTGCGGTTTTAATTGAAACATTAAAAGAACTTGGTGCTGATGTAAGATGGGCAAGTTGTAATATATTTTCGACACAAGATCATGCAGCAGCAGCAATAGCTAAAGCAGGAATTCCTGTATTTGCATGGAAAGGCGAAAACCTTGAAGAATATTGGTGGTGTACAGAACAAGCTTTAACATGGCCAGATGGAAGCGGCCCTGATTTAATAGTTGACGATGGTGGAGATGCTACAATGATGGTTTTAAGGGGCAACGAAGGAGAAAAAAACCCTTCGCTACTTGATGCTGTTGTTAAACAAATAGACGAAATTGAGCTCTTAAAAAGATTAAAAATAACCTTAAAATCTAATCCAAATAAATGGAAAAAAGCTGCTGAAAAGCTTAGAGGAGTTTCAGAAGAAACAACTACAGGAGTTCACCGTTTATATCAATTAATGGAAAAAGGTAAACTTTTATTTCCTGCAATTAATGTAAACGATTCTGTTACAAAATCTAAATTCGACAATCTTTACTGATGTAGAGAATCGCTTGCTGATGGAATAAAAAGAGCTACAGACATTATGCTTGCAGGAAAAGTTGTTGTTGTTTGCGGTTATGGCGACGTAGGTAAAGGCTCTGCAAAATCGATGAAAGGTTATGGTTCAAGAGTTTTAGTTACTGAAATTGATCCAATTTGTGCTTTACAAGCAACTATGGAAGGCTTTAAGGTTCAAACTGTTGAAGACTCGCTTAATGAGGGTAATATTTTTGTTACTACAACTGGAAATAAAGATGTAATCACAATTGAGCATATGGCAAAAATGAAAGACAAATCTATTGTTTGTAATATTGGCCATTTTGATAACGAAATTCAGGTTGAAGAACTTGAAAATTATCCTGGAGTAAAAAGAATTAATATAAAACCACAAGTAGATCAATTTGTTTTTCCTGATGGACACTCTATTATTCTTTTATCAGAAGGAAGACTTGTAAATTTGGGTAATGCAACAGGACATCCATCGTTTGTTATGAGTAATTCATTTACAAATCAAACTTTAGCTCAAATTGAACTTTGGAAAAAAGATTTTGAAGTTGGTGTTTATCGTTTACCAAAACATCTTGACGAAGAAGTTGCTCGTTTACATTTAGAGCATGTTGGTGCAAAACTAACTGTTCTTTCTGACGAACAAGCTGAATATCTTGGAGTTGAAAAATCAGGACCATATAAACCTGACCATTACAGATATTAATAAATAAGCTCTGTTTAATATATAATTACCACAAATTCACTAATTAATATATACGTGAGTTTGTGGCATTTTTTCAATTATACTGAATGCATTTTTGTTGCCTGAAAAAATAAACAATGAAAAAACAATTATTAGAAGTATATAATAATAGAATAAAAGAGTTTGAAACAGAATTAAATAAACTCAGAAAAAAAAACAGAAATGTTTCATTTGTAAGACTTTTTATTTTTACAATCGCCTTTATATCAGCTTATTTTGTTAAAAATTATGGCATAAATTATATTCTTATAAATTTTGGTATTTTGTTAATTCCTTTCCTTTTTCTAATAAAACTTAACACAAGATTTGTAAATAAAATAAAACATTTAGACGAACTGATTAGAATAAACTATAATGAAATTGAAGGTTTAAAAGGCAATAATTTAGTTTTTCAAAGCGGAAAAGAATATATTAATAATAATCATCCATATTCATATGATTTGGATATTTTTGGCGAAAACTCCGTTTATCAGCTCTTAAACAGAACTTGTACAAAAGGTGGTTCAAATAAATTGGCAGAATGGTTACAAAACCCGCTGCTAAAAAAAGAATCTATTTTATCTAGACAAAAATCAGTAAATGAGTTAAATACAGAAATTGATTGGAGACAAAATTTTAATGCAAGCGGAAATATTGTACTTGAAATAGAAAGCGATGATAAAACTTCTTCTTCGTGGTTTCAAACAAATAAAAAAAACTATTCGAACGATGCACTATTCAGCAAAGAAATTATTAATTGGATTAAAGAACCTTTTAAGTTTTTAAATTATAAATTACTCCCTTACATTTTAATAATTTTACCTACTATTTCAATATTACTATTTTGCTTATTGATTTTAGGCAAAATTCCAATTATGGGTTTTATTGTTTATGGACTTATACTTTTATTTATAGTTGGCAATTATGTTAAATACATTAATTTAATTCATAACCGATTATCAAAAAAAGTAAAAATCCTTGAAAAATATGAAAAACTTTTAGTTCTGATTGAAAAAAAGGATTTTAAAGCAGAAAATTTAACAACATTAAAATTAAAACTAGATAATAAAGCAAGCTATGAAATTAATAAACTAAAATCGCTACTTAAGGCTCTTGATAACAGATTAAATATATTGTTTGCTTTTTTATCGAATGCTTATCTTTTATGGGATTTGCAAGTGGTTTACAGATTGGAAAAATGGCGAAAACAAAATGCTGATAATCTTGAAGTTTGGCTAGAAGTTATATATAATTTCGATGCAATATCAAGTCTTTCTACTTTTAAGTTTAATAACAAAAATTATTGTTTTCCAAGTATAAAAAGCGATGATTTTTATTTTAACATTAAAAATGGCGGGCATCCATTAATTAAAAATGAAAAGCTTATTACTAACGATTATTCTATTTCAAAATACAGCAGCATTGACATATTAACAGGCGCAAATATGGCAGGTAAAAGCACTTTTTTACGAACAATCGGTGTAAATTTTGTTTTAGCAATGGCAGGAAGCGTAGTTTGTGCCGAAAACTTAGAATTTTCACCAATTAATCTTCATACCAGCATAAAAACAAGCGACTCTATTCAACAAAGCGAATCTTATTTCTTTGCAGAATTAAAAAGACTAAAATCGATAATAGACAGATTAAACGATAACGAAAAGCTATTTGTAATTATTGATGAAATGCTCAGAGGAACTAATTCAAAAGACAAACACCAAGGCTCTGAAGCCTTAACTGCTCAATTAATTAGGTTAAAAGCTGTTGGATTAATTGCAACACACGATATTGCATTAGGAAAATTAATAGAAATTTTTCCTGAAAATATCAGAAATTTCAGATTTGAAGTTGAAATTAAAAACAATGAATTAGATTTTGATTACAAATTAAAAACAGGAATAAGCGAAAATTTAAATGCTAGCTTTTTAATGAAAAAAATGGGAATAACTTTATAATTGTGAATTACTAATGATTAGTTTAAAACTACATTAATAAAAAACCTGGTATTTAGTTCTCACTAATTGATATATGACAGAATTTCAACATGTTATCAATAAAAAAATCATAAATAAAAAAAGCCTTCTTTAAAAAGAAGGCTTTCAATAATTTTAATGCATTTACTTATAAAGTACTAATATGCTTTTGCAATTTAGATTTTAAGTTCGATGCTTTTTTCTTATGAATAATATTTCTTTTTGCTAATCTATCAAGCATAGATGTAACTTTAGGTAATAGTTCATCTGCTTCAACTTTATCACTAGTTTCGCGAAATTTTTTCAAAGCATTTCTTGTAGTTACAGCATAATATCTATTAAATACTCTTTTCGCCTCGTTTTGTTTAATTCTCTTTTTTGCTGATTTATGATTAGCCATAATATAAAATATTTTACTTAAAAATTGCAGTCCGTAGGGGAATCGAACCCCTGTTACCGGGATGAAAACCCGGCGTCCTAACCGCTAGACGAACGGACCGTTTGTCTATACCCTTTTTCTTTGGGTTTGCAAATGTAAAATTAAATTTTTTTATAGACAAAACTTTTTCACAAAAAAAACTTAAATTTTTCACTTTTTTTTTAGCTCTTCGGTATATCGCTGTTATGCAGCGACTTAATAGCGAGCTCGTATTCGTCAGAAAGGTAAAAAGCAAACAGATTTGCTAAGCGAATTGCCAATTCCTGATGTTTAAAAGTTCCATCGTTGTTCTTTTTTAATAAAAATTCGCTTAACCCATATTTTTCAACCACCGAAAGTTCGGTATAATATCTTTTTGAAACCAAAAACATTGCACGAATTGCCGAATTTAAATC
>JAFGWC010000111.1 GCA_016937695.1 Bacteroidales bacterium | reverse complement strand
CCTCTTACCATTCCGAACAGAGAAGTTAAGCCCATTTGCGCCGATGGTACTGCGTTCAGCGGGAGAGTAGGTCGTTGCCGTTTTTTAATTAAAGCCGGTTGATTAAGTTCAATCGGCTTTTTTATTGGTGAAAGTCCAAATTAGTGTGTCTTTTCCAAAAGGTTTTCAATAAGTTGCTCAGGAAGATGGTGATTGGTAACATGTCAAAAATATTTTTGGAATACGTGTATTTTCAAAATTCAAAAAAAATAGGATTTGAAAAATCTGAAATAGTACATCACGATTCGCCAGCTGGCCGATAAGCTCATTAGTTCCGTTAATTTGTGGGAATGCTGCTGCCATAAGCGGGAGTACCGACAATTCTTGGCGGAATAAAATCCGGTAGTTGCCTTTTTATTAAGCTGTTTAATTAATTTTAGACAGCTTTTTATAGAATATCTATAATAGAAGATAAATATTTTTTTAAATTATTAAGTTCTTCTTCAGATAAATTATCAGTAATTCTTTTCTCACAATTTGCAATAAATTTTATAGTTACATTTTTTAGGTTTTCACCTTCTTTTGTTAAATTAATGTTAATTGTTCTTCTATCAATTTCGTCATTGTATCTTAGTAAATAGCCATTTTTGACTAGTTTGTCTATTATTCTGCTAACTCTAGATAAGGAAAGTCCCATTTTTTTTGAAATGGATTTGCTGTTAAGATTGTTGCAGTTTATTAGTGCTTTCATGAAATTATATTCAGAATCAGTTATGTTAAGGGTTGAACTGAACTGACTGTCGCTTTCAATGCATTTCTTTTTTAATTCGCAAACTAAATCTATTATACCATCCATAAACTTGTTCTTTTAAAATGTGCAGCAAAATAATCAAATTTTTGCAGTTAATACTATGCCGTACAACATTATAAATTATATGTGTAAAAATACAAATTAATTGTAAAATAAAATATCTTTGCACTGATAAAAAGTTGCTAATAGCAATAATTGAGTGTAACAATAAAAATATTATTATGAAAAATTTGTTGATTAGTGGTTTTACAGGATTAATTTTGGGGATTATTTTAATGGGCGCTGTAATCTATAATATGGCTCCAAGTATGATGATTTTGGTTGATGAATCAAAGTATGATTTTGAACAAACTACAATTGAACTTGAAAAATCTATAAAAGAAAATGGGTGGTCAATGCCTGCAGTTCATGACTTACAAAAGAGCATGAAGAAGTTTGGACATGATATTAAATCTGTTAAAGTTTATGAATTATGTCATCCAACTCATGCAAATAAAATTTTACAAGCTGATGATGAAAGATCTGTGGCTTCGTTGATGCCATGCAGAGTTGCTATTTATGAGAAAAATGATGGAAATACTTATATTTCGAGAATGAATTCTGGATTAATGGCTAAAACAATGGGGAAACTTATAAATGATGTTATGAACGATGCATCTGCTGAAAATGAAGTTATTTTAAATGCTATTTTGAAGAAAAAATAATATCTGATTTTTGGATTTTTTAATGTTTTATGCCGCAATATTATTATTTTGTGGCATATTTTTTTATAATTAATTGTATTCAAAATAGATATTTCTTAATTCATCAAGCATATCTTCTATATTCTTTATATTAGTAAACGGGTTCATTAAGGTAACTCTAAGCCAAGTTTCATTGTTGAGATCTGTTTGAACGATATAAAACTTTCCTTCTTCTGTAAGTTTTTTTCTAAGTGAAGTGTTTAGTTCAGATATTTCAATTTCAGAGAGTTGCTTTTTATTTGGATTGTAACGAAAGCATACAATATTGGCTTCGGGCTTAACGGCTAGTTCAAAATCGGTTGATTTCATAATTATATCAGCAAAATTTTCTGCTAAATTAAAAGTTGTTTCAACATATTCTTTAAAAATATCTTCGCCATATGCTTTAATAATTGAATATGGTTTTATCGACATCCAATATTTTGTGCATTCTAAACTTCTGTTTGCAGAATTATGCCATTCAAAAGCTTGTTTATCTTTAAGTAAATATGATGCTTTTTGAGAAAATGTTTGATAAGATTTATCGCCAATTTTGAATAAAACTGCAGAAGTTAGTGCAGAATTCATCATCATTTTATGAAAATCTATAACAATGGAATCGGCTCTGTGTAAGCCATTTAGCTTGTGTTTGTGTTTTTCTGAAAATAAAGCGGCGCCTCCATGTGCTGCATCGGCGTGAAGCCATATTTTATGTTTTTCGCAAAAATCGGCAATTTCATTAATGGGATCGAAACTTCCTGTTGCTGTTGTACAAACATTTGCTACAAGTGCAATAATTTTTATGTTTTCAGATGTTGTTTTTTTATAAATCTCTTCAAGTTTACTAATATCAACTTTAAAATTGGCATCAACCGGAAGTTTTATGATTCCTTTTTCGCCCCAACCCATAATTTTTACGGCACGGCTAACAGAGTAATGTGCTTGTTCTGAGACCATTATGGCAAAGGTTTGATTTTTTGTTCCATTTTCCCATGCATCAATATTGGATTCTGATTGTCTTGCTGCTAAAAGTGCAGTTAAGTTTCCAATTGAGCCACCTGATGTTAAAACTCCAAAAGCTGATTTCGGATATCCGATTTTGGCCGACAGCCATTCAAGAATTACTCTTTCCATTGCATTTGCAATTGGTCCCATTTCATATATTGCCTGACCATTATTAAGCAAAGAGCCGAATAATTCGGCAATTGCAGAAATAGGTAATGGCGGACAAACCTGATGTCCCATGTATTTGGGATTATGAATGTGTATGGAATCTTCTAAAAAATCAGTAAATAAATTTTTGATGTTAAAATCTTCTTTTTTCTGGAAATTGCTTTCCCATTTCTGTAGCATATTTTCAGGATTTTGCCAAGGAAGAACTTTCTGATTTTCATCATTATATGCCGAATTTAGATAATCTGCAAGCAAATCAACTATTTCGTGTCCCATTTTTCTAAAATCTTCAGTATTATAGGCTTTTTCAAGAAGTTTTGACATAATTAATTTATTGATAATCAGTAATAATCATTATTTTAAATAAAAAGTATTATTTTCTGTGTTTATATCAGGAATTGTTTTATTTCCTATAGTTACAGATTTTATTTTTTTATTTGATTTAAGTTTGTATGTGTATTGGTTAGAATTTTTCCAAACTTTAGCTGTTTCTTTAAAAACTTCGGTTGTTTGGTCGTTATATAATACAGTTAAATAAACAGGAATTGGTAAATTGCCATTTTTTATAACCGATATTTCAAAAATATTATCTTTTTGAGTGATATTTTTTAGTTCCAAATCCGGGTATCCAAACTCAAAAAACCATGGTTTCCAAAACCAAGATAAATCTTCTCCGGCAACATCATTAAAAGTAAAGAAAATATCATAAGGACTTGTATATTTTCCGTTCCATCTGAGAATTAAAGTTTGTAAAGATTTAATAAACAGCTCTTTACCAATAATATCTTCAAGAATTCTATAAGCCATTTCGGGTTTGTAATAGCTTAAAACATAATATTCATAATTTTTTATGTTGAAAGATGCAGTCATTAAAGGCAAATCTAAGCTTTTACCGGCATATGAATTGTACGTTTGAGTTGAGTGTTGCGATTGATTTTTTCCTGTTGTATTTGTTTGAAACTGGCTTGGAATAAACATTGTAAGGCCTTCGTCTATCCAAGCGAAACGTTCTTGATTAATTCCCATATAAAAAGGGAAAAAAGTATGAGTTATTTCATGAGAAGTTAGAAAAACAGTTCTTGATTTTGATAGTTCTGAGCCATCATTAACAATCATAGGATATTCCATTCCGCCATGTCCGTTAAAAACTGTCATATTAGGATAAGGATAAGGAATTCCCGGAAGCGAATCGGATAAATATTTAATTGTTTTTTTAGCAATATCGGCAACATTGTAAAAATCGCTGGAATTTTTATCGTAAGCAGCATAAATATTTGCTCTTCTGCCTGTTTTTTTGTCAACAATAAGGCTTGTTGCATCCCAGAGATAATGGTTTGATGTTGAAAATGCAAAATCGACTACATTATCTGCTTTAAAATTCCATGAAATATTTTCGTTGTTTTTAGTTATTTTTTCAGACAAATCATTTTTATCTATAATATGAATAGTTTTATCAGATTTTTTTGCAGTTTCTAGTTTGTTAAAATATTTATCGATGAAAATATCTTTTGAGTTTTGTAATTCGCCTGTAGCCCAAATAATTTGTTTTGCAGGAACATTTATTTTCACATCAAAATCGGCAAATGGAGAATAAAATTCATGAAGTCCGTCGTAATTTATTTCGTCCCAACCGTAAATATCGTCGTAAACTGCAATTTGCGGATACCAATAGCTTACAAACCATGTGTTTTCTGAATATTTCCCGTTTCTTATACGTGTGGTTTTTGACATAGAAAATTCCCACTCAATATCTATTTTAACAGTTTCATCTGGTTTTAATCCAGAGCTTAGGTTAAGGTAAAAATGTGTGTCGGAATAATTCCATTTAGATGAGTGAGAATAATAAATTTTATCGTTAACTAAAATAGATTTTATTTTTGTTCCGTCATGTAAATCAGTAGCTTGCACTTCAGAATCTCTTTTACCGCCTTTTTTATATAAATCGGGATATAAATTAAAAACAATTGTGTAAATATAATCAGGACTTTTATTTGTGAAATTTATAGTTTCTTTACCTTTTAAAATTCCGGTTTCAGGATTAAAATCAGCAACAATTGTATAATTAATTTTATTTTGCCAATAATTTTTTCCGGGTTCTCCTGTTTCAGTTCTTGTTCCGTTTTTAATAGCATTTTGATATTCGATAGGAATAAAAAGCTTGTCGTTTTGAGCTGATAAGTTGTTGATATTAAGCAAAATAAATAAAAAAGGGCTAATCAGAATATAATTTCTGAATATTGATTTTGATTTTTTCATTTTTATAAGTTTTTGATTTCTAAATTAGATATTAGAGTTTTATTATACAAGGTTTTTTAAAATTTATTTTGAGCTATTATAAAAAGGGATTAGTTTTTTTATTCCATGTTCAAATCTAGATTTACAATTGATTATTTCTCCTTCGAATTTTAATTTTTTTGGAACAGCTAAATTATAAATTCCTTTTCCTTTTGCCATTCTTTCTAATTTATTTATTGATTTTTCTGATAGTTTTATGTAAAGTGGTTCAAGTATTTCACATTGTTCTGTTTTTCCATATTTATTATCCCAATTTACTGCATTTTTTCCTTTGACTAATTTATTTGAAAAAAGCATAGTTTTTAATTGAGGAAATGCGAAAGCTAAAACTTCTATGGCACCTTGGTTTGCAAATTTTACAAGCTCTTTGTTTCTCACAATAAAAATGCGAATAAAAGCTATATCTAACTTTGAGTGTTGATTTGCAGCAATTGAAGCTATTCCAATCCATTTTATTTCGTGCCCTTGTTTTTTTCTTTCCACATCGAACCACAAATAAAAATCACGGATTTGACAAATCGTTTTATATTTTTCACTTCCATTTTCGACACGGAGATTATATATGTTTGCATTATTCCAAATATCCGTTTTGTATTTTCTGTCTTTTTTTAACCAACAACCGTTTACAAGAGATTTGTTTTCAGTTTCTTTTTGGTAAGATTTTATATTTTTATATTCCTGAGAAAAGCTTAATTTAGAATTAATTATAATTAAAATCACGAGGATTTTAATTATCCTGATTTTCATATATAGAGTTTTTTATTGATTTTAATTTAAGAAAATTTAATGTTGGGGATATTTTAACGTAAATGTTTTTATTTTGATTAATTGACTTGTAATTAGCTAGTTACTTACTGTTGATTTTAATTCCTTTAATTCTGAGTTGTAAAGTTTTTTTACCTAAAAATTCGTTTTCATCAATAGAATAGCAAATATCAATATTGTTTTTTTGTTTAAAATTTTTAAAATATCCAGCCATATTAAAACCAATTCCTTGAATTCTACTATTTGTTTTATCAATAAGGTCTAATTTTAAGTGCTCTTCATCTTTTCCAACTATTTTTGTAAAACCAGCATCTGCAATATTGTCGGTTTTGTAAACAGGCGACATATTTCCTGGGCCAAAAGGAGCAAATTGTTTAATAATTCTATAAAATTTAGGTGTGATATCCGAAAAGTTTAATTCTGAATCTATATTTACTTTTGGAATTAGTTGATCTTCAGATATTTTTCTGGAAACAACAGCTTCAAATTTTTCTGAGAATTTTTGAATGTTTTCGATTTTTAAAGTAAGTCCGGCAGCATGCATGTGTCCGCCAAAACTTTCAAGTAAATCGCTACATTCATCAATTGCATCGTAAAGGTTGAAATCGTTAACAGACCTGGCAGAGCCTGTGGCTTTTCCGTTAGATTCGGTTAAAATTATAGTTGGCTTAAAATAAGATTCAATAATTCTTGATGCAACAATTCCAATAACACCTTTATGCCAGTCTTTTTTATATAGCACATTTGATTTTCTGCTTTTCAAATTTTCGTTTGATTCAATCATTTCAAGAGCTTCTCTAGTTATAATTCTATCTAAATTTTGTCTTGTTTCATTGAAATTATTAATTTTGCTGCTCATATTGAATGCATACATTTCGTCTTGAGCAGTTAGTAGTTTTACAGCACTATTTCCTGATTCGATTCTTCCGGCTGCATTAATTCTTGGTCCAATTTTAAAAACGCAATCAGCAATACTAATATCTTTATGCAAAAGTCCTGTAAAATCAAGAATTGATTTTAAACCAATTCTTGGCGAATTGTTTAGTTGTTTTAGTCC
The DNA here is from genome assembly GCA_016937695.1 of Bacteroidales bacterium. Classification (GTDB taxonomy): domain Bacteria; phylum Bacteroidota; class Bacteroidia; order Bacteroidales; family NBLH01; genus NBLH01. The sequence goes on along the minus strand of JAFGWC010000111.1, from coordinate 2,415 downwards.
AAAATGAGCTAATGTTCGGTTTTCGCCGGTAATTGGAACAATATCAGAAGCAATACTAACAGCAACCAAATCAAGATATTTCCACAAATTATCTGTAGTTCCTTTTTTTTGCGAAAAAGCTTGCAGAAATTTAAAACCAACGCCGCAACCCGATAAACCATCAAAAGGATAATCGCAATCTAAACGTTTTGGGTCTAAAACTGCAACAGCATCAGGAATTTTTTCACCAGGATTATGATGATCACAAATTATGAAATCAATATTTTTGTTGTTTGCATACACTATTTTATCATTTGCTTTAATTCCACAATCAAGAGCAATAACCAATGTTTGTTTATTTTCTTCAGCGTAATCGATTCCCTTAAAAGATATTCCGTAACCTTCTGAGTATCTGTCTGGTATATAATAATCAATATTTCGATAAATTTCTTTAAGATATGAATAAACTAAAGCAACAGAAGTAGTTCCGTCAACATCGTAATCGCCATAAATTAGTATTTTTTCATTGTTTATTATTGCATTTTCTAATCGAGCAATCGCTTTATCCATATCTTTCATCAGAAAAGGATCGTGCAAATCGTCTAAACTTGGTCTGAAAAAAGATTTTGCTTGTTCAAAAGTTGTAATTCCTCTTTGAACCAGCATATTTGCAATAGGTTTTTCAATTGTGAGTTCTTCTGATAGTTTATCTACGTATTCTTGATTTCCATTTGGCTTTAAAATCCAGTCTTGTTCCATAAAAGATAATTCCTTTAAATTTATTATAAGTTGGTGATTATCAAACATAAAAGATATTCATTGCCTTAGATGCTTAAATAATTATCCGGAATTGTATAAAATTAGAATAAAATGATATATTTCTGATTAAAAATGGATTTTTTTTTAAGCAAATTTGATATACTTATATATCTTTGTCAATTCAAATTTCAGAAAAAAATATCCCAAAATAAAAATGGATAATCAATTACTGATTTCTATAATAAAAGATAAGAATAATTAATGTTCTGATAATCAGTAAAATAATTAATTATAAATATAGGAAATAATGGAATTAAGCGAACAGGAAATAATTAGAAGAAATTCGTTAGAAGAATTAAAGAAATTAGGAATAAATCCATATCCTGCTGCAAAATACGAAGTTAGCACAAACAGTTTGGATATTTTAAAGAATTATAATCCTGAAAAAGATAATTTTAAAGATATAAGTATTGCCGGAAGAATTACTTCGAGAAGAATAATGGGAAAAGCTTCTTTTGTTGAAATTCAGGATTCTACCGGAAAAATTCAGGTTTATGTAAACAGAGATAATATTTGTGAAGGTGAAGACAAAACTTTTTATAATACTGTTTTTAAAAAATTGCTTGATATTGGTGATATTATTGGTGTAAAAGGAGATGTTTTTATAACACAAACCGGCGAAACTTCTGTGAGAGTAAGTGAGCTTACAATTTTAAGCAAATCGATAAGACCATTACCAATTGTTAAAGAAAAAGACGGACAAGTATTTGATGCTTTTTCTGATCCTGAACAAAGATACAGACAAAGATATTTGGATTTAATTGTAAATCCGCATGTGAAAGATGCTTTTTTGAAAAGAACAAAGCTTACAAATTCAATGCGTGAGTTTTTAAATGCAAAAGGATATTTAGAAGTTGAAACACCAATTTTGCAACCAATTTATGGTGGCGCAGCAGCTCGTCCGTTTAAAACGCATCATAATACATTAGATCAAACACTTTATTTGAGAATAGCTAACGAGCTGTACCTTAAAAAGTTAATTGTTGGAGGTTTTGATGGTGTTTATGAATTTGCTAAAGATTTTAGAAACGAAGGAATGGATAGATTTCATAATCCTGAGTTTACACAGATGGAACTTTATGTTGCATACAAAGACTATTTTTGGATGATGGATTTGGTTGAAGAAATGGTTGAAAAAATAGCTCTTGATGTAAATAAAACAACAGAACTGCCTGTAGGTGAGAATGTTATAAATTTTAAACGTCCGTGGAAACGATATACAATGTTTGAAGCAATTGAGCATTTTACAGGAATTGATATTTCAAATATGGATGAAAAAGAGCTTTATGAAACTGCTGAAAAATTAGGCGTTCCTGTTGATGGAACAATGGGAAAAGGAAAGCTTATTGATGAAATATTTGGCGAAAAATGTGAAGCGCAATTAATTCAGCCGACTTTTATTACAGATTATCCTGTTGAAATGTCGCCATTAGCAAAAAAGCACAGAAAAACAGAAGGACTAGTTGAAAGATTTGAGGCAATTGTAAACGGAAAAGAAATTTGTAACGCTTATTCTGAGCTTAACGACCCAATTGACCAAAGAGCTAGATTTGAAGAACAGCTTGAACTTGGAAAACGTGGCGATGAAGAAGCTATGATGCTTGATGAAGATTTTTT
>JAFGWC010000110.1 GCA_016937695.1 Bacteroidales bacterium | reverse complement strand
TTCTTCCTTTAGTGTAAATATCAAGACCGGTGTGAAAATGGTTTGTTCTAATCTCTCCAAAATTACTGGTAACAATAAGTTTTGAATTGATTGGTGATCTAAAATAATTAACAGGTAAACTATCTTGAGAAAAAACAAATTTTAATTGAACCAAAATTAATAAAGAAGTCAATAAAAATTTTAAATTTGTAAAATTTATCATAATATTTATGCAGAATTTATATTTGGATAATAAGTATTTAAAAAAAATGCAAATATAACCGAAAGAATTTATCAAAAAATGTAATTTTTAAAAAATAATGACGATATTTCGGAAATGAAAAAAATATAGATAATAAAATTTGTATTATTTTACTAACAATATTAACTTTGTAATAGATTAAAATAGGAATGATAGCTGAACTAGAAAGTTTAATATTAGATTTAAAAAAAAATATTGAAAAATTAAAAGAAGTAAATTCTAAAACTAATTCGGAGAACAAAGAATTAAAACAAGAAATAAATAAATTAAATAATAAAATTCAATTACAAGAAAACGATAACGAAGAATTAAATAATAAATATGAATCTTTAAAATTAGCAAAATCAATTGCAGTGTCAAGCAATGATTCGCATGATGCTAAGATAAAGATAAACAGATTAGTGCGGGAAATTGATAAGTGTATATCACTTCTAAACAAATAAATATAGACGGATTATAGATGGACGAAAAACTTTCAATCAGAATTAATATTGCAGATAGATTTTATCCTTTGAAAGTAGGTCGGGACGAAGAAGAAACTCTTAGAAAAGCAGCTAAATTTATTAAAGACAGAATATCAAAATATAAATTAAAATATACGAGTAAAGATATACAAGATATTTTGTCGATGGTAATTTTAGAAGTTGTTAGTAAAAATTTTGAATTAGAAGAAAAGTTGGATGAAATGCCAATTTTAAGTCAAATAAGTGAAATTAACGAAGAATTAGAAGATTATTTGAATGATACTTATTAATACAGGTTCTTTAAAATATTTAAGCAAGATTTTAGTAATTTAAAATATTGCCCGCATTGTTTCTTTAAGCATTTGAAAGCTCAACACACTTTGAATTTGGAGCTAAGTTTAGATTACGTAGAACAGGCCTTAATACCTTTGGTATTCTTCTTTATTGAAGACATTGGACGTTCGAACTAGTATGGCCGCTTCACCCATTTTATTTGGGGTTTTCTAAATCATAGAGAAATTAATGCGGGTTTTTTTATATAAACATAATTAAAATATATCCATGGAAAACATTTATATAATAATAGTAGGAATTTCTGCTTTTTTGATCGGCGGTTTAGCAGCATTCCTCTTGAAAATAAAATTTGCAAAAAACAAAGTAGAAAGATTAATAAAAGAAGCAGAAGCAGAAGCCCAGGTTATTAAAGGTGAAAAAATTCTTCAAGCTAAAGAAAAGTTTTTTCACCTAAAAACTGAACATGAAAAATATATATCTGAAAAAAATAAAATTTTAGCTATTTCTGAAAATAAATTTAAACAAAAAGAAAATAATATAAATCAAAGAAAAGAGGAGCTTCAAAAGAAAACTAAAGAGATAGAAATTAAAAAAAACGAAATTGATATTATTAAACAAAATCTTTCTCAGCAAGTTGATATAATTGAAAAAAAGACTGATGAATTAGAAAAACTGCATAAAGAACAAGTTGAAAAAATGGAAATCATTGCCGGTTTTTCTGCTGAAGAAGCAAAAAAACAACTTGTTGAATCATTAAAAGAAGAAGCAAAAACAGATGCAATGTCGTTTATTAACGATATTATGGTTGAAGCTAAAATGACTGCTGCTAAAGAATCTAAAAGGATTGTAATACAAACAATACAAAGGCTTGGTACAGAGACAGTTATTGAAAATGCAGTTACTGTTTTTCATATTGAAAGTGATGAAATTAAAGGTAGAATTATTGGACGAGAAGGTAGAAATATCAGAGCTTTAGAAGCTGCTACAGGTGTTGAAATTATTGTTGACGACACGCCTGAAGCTATAGTTTTATCTGCATTTGATCCGGTGAGAAGAGAAATTGCCAGATTATCATTACACCAACTGGTTACAGATGGAAGAATACATCCTGCAAGAATTGAAGAAGTTGTTAATAAAACTAGAAAACACATACAAGAAGAAATTATTGAACTTGGAAAAAGAACATGTATTGATTTGGGTATTCATGGATTGCATCCTGAATTAACAAGAATGGTAGGAAAAATGAAATATCGTTCATCTTACGGACAGAATTTATTACAACATTCGCGCGAAACAGCAAACCTTTGTGCTATAATGGCTTCAGAACTTGGTTTAAATCCTAAAATAGCTAAACGGGCCGGTTTATTACATGATATTGGTAAAGTGCCTGATGAGGAAACTGAACTTTCTCACGCAATTTATGGAATGAAGCTTGCCGAAAAATATAAGGAAAAACCTGAAGTTTGTAATGCAATTGGAGCACACCACGATGAAGTTGAAATGACAAGCCTTATTTCACCAATTGTTCAGGTTTGTGATGCTATTTCAGGTGCTCGTCCGGGCGCAAGAAGAGAAATTGCTGAATCGTATATTAAAAGACTTAAAAACCTTGAAGAACTTGCACTTTCTCATCCCGGAGTTTTAAAAACATATGCAATTCAAGCCGGCAGAGAACTTAGAGTTATTGTTGGAAGTGAAAATGTAAATGATAAGGAAGCTGAAAAACTTTCCTACACAATTGCTAAAAAAATTCAGGATGAAATGACTTATCCCGGACAAATTAAAATTACTGTTATTAGAGAAACAAGAGCAATTAGTTATGCTAAATAACTTTTGTTAAATAAGATTTACCTTTATTATTGTTAATTATGAATTTAGGAATTTGAAAATTAGTATTTGTATATTTTATATTTACTAATTTTCAATTACTAATTCAATTCTATTTTATTCATTATTAGAGGATTAATGAATAAAATTTTTTTATTTATATAAAATCTTAATCATCAATATTATATTTGAATTATTATTAAATATATTATTTATCAATTTTGGATGAAAATTTTTTATAATTGTATTTTCGATTAAAAAAAAATAAAATTTATTCAAATGGAACAAATAATGATGGTTGACTTACATAGTCAGTATCAAAAAATAAAAGAAGAAATTGATAGAGAAATTTTTTCGGTAATTGAATCTACCCAATTTATAAATGGACCTTCGGTAAAAACCTTTCAAGATAATTTTAAAAATTATATTAAAGCAAAACATGTAATTACTTGTGGCAATGGAACAGATGCATTGCAAATTGCAATGATGGCATTAGGATTAAAACCCGGCGATGAAGTTATTACTGCTGATTTTACATTTGTTGCTACAGTTGAAGTTATAGCTTTATTGGGACTTAAACCTGTTTTAGTTGACGTTGATTCTGAAACATTTACAATTGATATTGAAAAATTAAAAGCTGCAATTACTCCAAAAACAAAAGCAATTGTTCCTGTTCATTTATTTGGTCAAGCTGCTAATATGAAAGAAATTGTAAAAATAGCAAAACAACACAATTTATATATAATTGAGGATACTGCGCAAGCAATTGGAGCAGAATATACTTTTGAAAATGATAAAGTTAAAAAACTTGGTACAATTGGAGATATTGGATGTACTTCATTTTTTCCGTCAAAAAATTTAGGTTGTTTTGGTGATGGCGGAGCTATTTTTACAAATAATGACGAATATGCCGAAAAATTACATTCAATAGTAAATCATGGAATGAAAGTACGTTATTATCATGATAATGTGGGAGTTAACTCAAGATTAGATACAATACAAGCTGCAATTTTGAACGTAAAGCTTAAATATCTTGACAATTATAATATGGCTCGACAAAATGCTGCTGAGTATTACAACAATGCATTTAAAAATTTTGATAAATTACAAACACCTGTTGTTCAAGATAATTCTACACATTGTTTTCATCAATATACCTTAGTTACAAAAAATATTGACAGAGATAAGTTAAGAGAATACCTGAATTCAAAAGAAATTCCGGCAATGGTTTATTATCCTGTTCCTTTGCATTTACAAAAAGCATATAAAGATGATAGATATAAAAAAGGCGATTTTCCTGTAACCGAAATGCTTTCGAAATCTGTAATTTCATTACCAATGCATACAGAACTGGAAAAAGAGCAGCAGGATTATATTATAGAATGTGTTTTAGATTTTATAAATGAATAATTAATTATTATGTCAGAATATACTGAAAATGAATACTTTGCACACGAAACTGCTGTAATTGATAATGCTTGTAAAATTGGAAAAGGTACTAAGATATGGCATTTTTCTCATATTATGACTAATTCTGTAATTGGTGAAAACTGTAATATAGGGCAAAATGTTGTTATTTCACCTGATGTTGTTTTAGGAAATAACGTAAAAATACAAAATAATGTTTCCGTTTATACAGGAGTTACTTGCGAAGATGATGTATTTATGGGACCATCAATGGTTTTTACAAATGTAATAAATCCGAGAAGCAGTGTAAACAGAAAAAGCGAATATGCTAAAACAATTGTAAAAAAAGGCGCTACTTTTGGCGCAAACTGCACAATTGTTTGTGGAATTACAATTGGCGAATATGCTTTTATTGGAGCAGGAGCTGTAATTACTAAAGATGTTAAACCTTATGCGCTAATTGTTGGAAATCCAGGAAAACAAATAGGCTGGATGAGCGAATACGGACAACGTCTGCATTTTGATGAAAATGGAAAAGCCGTTTGCAGCGAAAGTGGAGAAAAGTATGAGTTGAAGGATGATTTAGTAGAAAAAATATTTTGAGTATAAGCATTTTTTTATTTTACTTTAAAATTTAACATGAAAAAAGTCCTCATTATTTCTATTACTTTAAATATTTTAATTACAATTCTTTTTATCTATTTTTTTAATAAATTATGAAAATGTAATTAAAAAAGAAGAATTATTAAAAAAAACAAGTGTTTTAGATAAAGAAATTATAAGAGGAGCATACTATAATGCCAGAAGAAGTATTTTTAGAATTATGCCTAAAGATACAAATAGTATAGTTTTTTTAGGAAACAGTATTATAGCTCATTGTAATTGGACATAGCTTTTCCAAAATAAAAATATAAAAAATAGAGGTGTTGGAGGAGATTTAATAAGCGATATTATTGATAGATTAGGAGAAGTTTTGGAAGTAAATCCCAAAAAAATTTTTTTATTGAATATGAAACATTAATAAAAAAAATTAAACAAGAATCTCCAAACACAGAATTGTTTATTCATAGTTTATTGCCAACTAATAGTAATTATCGTTTAACAAGCAAAGACATTATAAATATAAATAAAGGATAAAAAGAAATAGCAAAAAAGAACAAAGTAAAATATATTCATCTTTTTAATCTGTATAAGAATAAATATGACGAACTAGACACTTGTTATTCATTTGATGGGATTCATTTAAATGGCAAGGCATATCTTATTTGGAAGAATGTAATTGAAAAATATGTTAATAATTGAAAAATCTAATATAAATGATACTTAAAAAGCAACTAAATTTTGTAATTGGTATGCCACGTGCAGGAACAACCTTTATGTATCATTATTTGCAAAAGCATCCAGAGGTTTTTTTGCCATATAGAAAAGAAATTCAGTATTTTGATTTGAATTATAGTGAGGGAGAGAATTGGTATTAGATAAATATAAAGATATTGACAATCAAAAAGTTGCCTTTGATATTAGTCCAACATATTTTATTTTTCCTGAAGTATATCAAACGATTTATGAATTTAATCCTGATGCAAAAGTAATTTTAGTGATAAGAGAACCTGCGCAATGGGTTTATTCTCTTTATAAACAACAAATGTTAGGTTCTTTGAGCAAATTGTCATTTAAAGAGTTTTTAGAAAGAGGTGCAATTGTTGGTTTTTCTAGTAAAAAACCAAAGAACATTAAATTTTACGATGGAATGATTGAAGATTCTGTAGAAAAAGCTAAAAAAGCTTTCGGAAAAAATTTATTGATTTACGATTTTGAAGAATTTAATAAAAATCCGCTTAAATTTTTAAATCTAGTTGAAGATTTCTGTGGAATTGAAAATTATTTTAATAAAAATAATTTTACAAATCACAAAATAAATTCAGGCGACAGACAGACTTCAAAACTTATAAACTCAATTACTAAACAAAAGTGGTTTATTGATTTAATCACAAGTGTTTTACCAAAAAAGTTAATTTCATCTGTTAGAAATTATTATGATTATTTAGGCTCAAAAAGAATAAAAAAAACATCAGAATTGATTGAAATAGACATAGAATTTATACGCACATTTTTTAAAAAAGATATTTTGTTTTACAATAATTTTAGTTGAAAAATATAGCTTTTTTTTAATGCTGGACTTTTTAAAAAAAAATTAATCATTTAGAATATTTAATAATAATTATGCATTTATTGTTATCTTTTTTAATTGTATTTCAATTTTAAAAAATAGAAATATTTGCTTAATTAATGTAAAATTCAAAAAAATGAAATTTTCAGTTATAATTCCTATTTATAAATGTTCCAATTCGTTAAAAGAGCTCACAGAAAGACTTACAAGTACTCTTTCAATTCTATCCGACAATTTTGAAATTATATATGTGAATGATGCAAGCCCTGATAATGACTGGAGAATTATTGTGGAATTGTCAAAAAAAGACAAGCGAATTAAAGGAATTAATTTATTACGCTATTTTGGACAGCATAATGCAATTTTTTTAGGACTTAAATATGCAAAAGGAGATTGGATAATTGTTATGGACGGTGATTTACAAGATTTGCCGGAAGAAATTATTAAACTTTATAAAAAAACAGAAGAAGATTATGATATAGTTTTTGCAAAACGTGTTAATAGAAAAGATAAAGTATTAAAAAAACTATTTTCAAAGTTATTTTTTAAATTACTTTATTTTATTTCAAATATTTCACACGATTATCAAATAGGAAATTTTGGTATTTATCGTAAAGAAGTGATTACCAGTATTTTGAAAACGAAAGATAATATTATAATTTTTCCGATACTTTTACATAAAAGTAGTTTTAATAAAACAACCATTGATATTAATCATGGCGCAAGACTTGAAGGAAAATCATCATATAATTATAAAAAATTATTTATTCATGCTTTTGAAATTTTTTTTACAACTAATAAGTATATAATATTACTTGGAAAATATAAAAAAAATGAAAAAACTTTATGCACAATTAAAAATACAACAGATAATTTAAATTCCTAAATCTAAATATTATGAATAAATATATAAGTACAATAGATACTAATAGATTTGGCTTTAAAATAGCTAAAGTAAATACCTTTAATAACAATCCTATTGAATTAATAAATGAATTAAAAAACCAAGGTGTTAAGTTAATAATTAGCCGCATTAATGTTTTAGATTTAGATTTAATTAACTCACTTGAAAGAATAGGATTTGAAATGAAAGATGTTCAATTGAGCTATAATATTAATTTAAGAAGTGATGCAAATTACGTTGAAATAGAAAAACATAAGTTTATAATAAGAGATTCTAAAATAGAAGATGCGGAGCAAATTTCGGATTTAGCAAGACAGTCTTTTAAAGGCTATGGCCATTATTCTGCCGACAAACGTCTTGATTATAAGAAAAGCACAGAAGTTTATGCAGATTGGGCTAAAAATACTTGTTTAGACAAGAATGCAGCTGATAAAGTAATTGTGGCCGAAGACAATGGAATTATATTAGCTTTTGGTTCATACAAAATTCTTGAAGACTCAATAGGGAAATATGCCAAAGGAATAATTGGTGCGGTATTGCCTGAATATCAAAAAATGGGCTTTTTAAAAATAATTAGTCTTAAAAGCATGGATTGGGCTGTAAAAAATGGTTTAAAAAGATTTCAACATACTGTTTTGTCTACAAATTATGGTATGAATAGTGCCTATACAAAGTTTGGATATACATTATTTAAATCAGAAATAACTTTTCATTATTGGTTCGATAATTAATTGTAAATATAAAAAATGAATCAAGCATGATAAAAATAATCATTAACACACACAGCTTGCCCCAATTTTTAGGGGAGCGATGATTCTTTTTTATCTTGCGATTACATCTGGCAAAGGCGAAGCCCTCATGAGCTTTGCGAATAAATTAAAAACAATTAAAAATAAACAGATGAAAAGAGTTGCTATTTTACAGTCAAATTATATACCTTGGAAAGGATATTTTGAAATGATAAATATGGTTGATGAATTTATTTTTCATGATGATTTACAATATACAAAAAATGACTGGAGAAACAGAAATTTAATTAAAACTTCAAACGGCGCAAAATGGCTTACAATACCTTGCGGAACAAACGAAAAAAGACTTATTTGTGAAGTTGAATTAAATGATAAATCTTGGCAAAGAAAGCACTGGAATCAAATTGTTAATAATTACAGAAAAGCAAAATACTTTAAGGATTACTATAAAATATTTGAAGAAATTTATTTGAATAAAAGCTGGGATAATTTATCTGAATTAAATCAATATCTAATAAAATTTATTTCAAGAGAAATACTTAACATAAAAACAAAATTTTTGGATTCCAGAGATTACAATTTGAAATTTAAAAAGTCGGAAAGAGTTTTAGAAATTTTATTAAAAGTTAATGCAAATGTCTATTTATCAGGCTATTCTGCAAAAAATTATTTAAAACTGCAAGATTTTATTGATAATGAAATACATATAGAATGGATGGATTATACTGGATATTTAGAATACAATCAACTTTTTCCACCTTTTGAACATGCTGTTTCTATATTGGATTTAATATTTAATGAAGGTGAAAATGCCAAAAAATATCTAAAATCGTTTTAGTTTTATGAACTATTTATTTATAACAGGTTTATATCGTTCCGGTACAACTTTATTACAAAAAATATTACAAAATCATCCAAATGTTTTTTCTGCTGATCAACCTCTTCCTAATTTATATATTTATTTAAAATCAAAATTTTATTTTGAAAAAAATATAACAGATAATAATATTTTAGGAACATTATTTAATAATAAATATCAATTATCTGAATTTATAGATTTTATTGAAAAGTATACATTAACTGAAAAGGATTTTGAAATAATATTTAATAATGCAAGAGAATTTTCAGGCGTAAACTCTAAAAAAATATTTAATATTTCTGAAAAATTTGAATCAGGAAATTTATTTAATGTATATAAACAAATTTGTGAATTTTTGTCAGAAGAATATAACAAATCAGATGTTTTATATAAAGGAACAAAGGAAATTATAACAGAAGAATATATTCCTTATTTTTTAAATAATGATATAAAAGTTATATTGATAATCAGAGACATAAGAGATATTATAAACTCTGTGGTAATGGGCAAAGGTGCAGATTTTATTGGTGATGTAAGGCCAACTCTTTTTAATATCAGAAACTGGCGAAAAAGTGTAGCCTATTATATAAAATTTAAAGAAAATTCGAACTTTTTAACTGTTAAATATGAAGATTTAGTTGAAAAACCAAAATCTACTTTAAATAAAATATCAAAATTCTTAAAGCTAGAACAGTTTGATATAGAGTTACTTAATAAAGGCTTAAATGATTATACAGGCCAATGGAATGGGAATTCTTCTTTTCATAGTTACGATATTATCAGCAGTAAAAGCGTTGGAAAATATAAAGATAATTTAAACAAAAATTATATCAGATACATTGAAAATTTATGTTTGCCCGAATTGAAATATTTAAATTATAAAATCCAAGTATCTGAATTTGAAGATATTAGCTTTTTAGATAAATTTACAGAGCCTTTTAAAGTTAATCATAAACTTTTTGATAAGAACTATAGCAAATCTAAAGAAAATATAAATTTAGAGAAAAACAGAATAAATTATTTACTGGGAAATATTGAAATTAATAAAGAATTATATTTTATTTTTGAAAATATTGCTGAAATATTAAGAAAACAAATAAAAAAATGTCAAATATAATAGAATATTCAATTGTAATTCCGGTATTTAACAGTTCAAAATCATTAATCGAAATTGTTGAAAGAATAAAAAATGTTTTTATTAATGAAATAAAACAAACATATGAAATAATTTTTGTTGACGATGGCTCTTCAAATATTATAACATGGCCAACTTTAAAAAAACTTACTGCTGAAAATAATGCAATTACAATTGTTAAATTAATGAGAAATTTTGGTAAATCTTCGGCTGTTTTATGTGGTTTTTCATATGTTAAAGGAAATTATGTAATTATGATGGATGATGATTTACAGCATTTTCCGGAAGATATTCCTAAATTAATAATTCAAAAAAAACATGACATTGTAATAGCTGAATTTAAAGAAAAAAAACATTCTTTTTTTAAACAAAAATCAAGTAATATAAAGGGTTGGTTCGATTATAAACTTATTGGTAAACCAAAGCATATAAAAAATTCAGCTTTTATTCTTATAAATAGTAAAATTATAAGAGCAATTAATAATCTTAATATTTCAAATCCATTTATCAGTGCTTTATTATTTTTTGTTTCAAAAGATATAGTTAATGTCGAATGCACTCACGGCAATAGAATAGAAGGTAAAACTGGTTATACTTTTAAAAAACTTATTATACAATTTTCAAATTTACTTATTAATAATTCGTCATATCTCTTAAAATCTGTTGCATATATTGGTGTTACATTTTCAATATTCAGTTTTTTTATGATTATTTATTATTTGTACAGATATTTTTTTCATGGTATAGATGTAACAGGCTGGTTAACATTAGTTATTTTAACACTATTAATAGGCGGTTTAATTTTATTCTCAATAGGAGTAATTGGCGAATATCTGATTAGAATAATAAAAGGTATTGAAAAAAAACCTGCATTTATTGTAAGAGAAGAATTTATAAATTATAAAAACTACAATGAATAATAAACTGTCTTTTTTTGTAATTGTCGGACGTGGAAGATCGGGAACATCAATGTTAAGTAAAATACTAAATTCAAATAGTTTATTTTCTATTCCGGGCGAATTTTTTTTTATTGTTAATTTATTTGATAAATATCATAAAAAGAAAATAAAAACAAAAGTAATTAAAAATTTTGTTGATGATATTTTTACAGAAAAACGATTTCAAATTAAAGGCTTTGACAGAATTAAATTAGAAGAATATCTAATTAAAAAATCGCCAGACAATTATAGAGATTTATGTTTATTTACTTACGAAAATTTATCTTCTCAAAAAGGCAAAGAAAATTCAAGATTATTAGGCGATAAAAATCCTCATTATGCTTTTTTTATACCTAATATTATTAAAATATTTAATGATGTTAAATTTGTTTATATAGTTCGCGATTATAGAGACAATATAATTTCATTTAAAAATGTAAATTTTGATATGAATAATTTATATGCATTGGCATACAGATGGAATTTTTTTAACAAAAAAATAATTAAATATCAAAAATTATATCCTGATAAATTTTTATCAATAAAGTATGAAAATATTATATTAAATTCTGAATCTGAGATTAAAAGAGTTTGCAAATTCTTAAATATTGATTTTGAGATAGATATGTTAGAGTTTTATAAAAATAAATCAAACAATTTATCTGAATGGCATAAAAACTTGAACTCAAACTTTAATTCGGAAAATATTAATAAATGGGAAAAAGTTTTAACAAAAAAACAAACAGAAAAAATTGATTATATATGCAATAATATTGCTGTTAAATTTGGATATAAAGAAAAAATTAAGTTTAATTTAAAATTATTTTTTACAACTATAATTTATAATATTTATTCAAAAGCTTATACTCAAAGCGAAATGTCTTTATTTATAATTCCTTTTAGTTTAAGAATTAAAATAATTAATTTGTTTAGAAAATTTCAAAAAACAAACTAACAATTATGAAAAAAAGAAATTTTTTAAACATAATTAAAGCTATTTTAAGTATAATAATAATTTTATTTTTACTATCTAAAGTTAATTTTAAAATTATATCTCAAATTAATTTCAAAAATAATATCGAATACTTTATTGTTTCTGTGTTTTCTTTTCTGTTTTCTTTACTATTTGTTCAAACCTTAAGATTAAAATTGATAATTAAAAAATACGATTATAGTTTTTATAATTCGTTTAAATTAATTGTAATAAGCTCATTTTTTAACAGCTTTTTGCCAAGTAATATTGGAGGCGACGGTTACAAAGTATTATTTTTGAAAAAAAAATATAATTTATCATTAAATAAAGCATTTTCTTTAATTTTTATCGAAAGACTTTCAGGCTTACTTGTTCTGTTTTTAATGGGCGTTTTTTATATTATTTTCTTTTGGAAACGTCTATCTTTTGTTCTTGAAAAATTTAATTTTGAAATTAACAACAAATTATATTACATATTTGCAGTAATATTATTATTATTTATAATAATATTAATTCTGTTTTTTATTAAGCGAGAATGGTCAAAAAAAATATTAAAAAAAGTACTTTCTAATATTAAATCCGCTATAAATTTTATTATTAGCATTAAAAATATAGTTTATCTTAAAATAATATTATATTCAATTGTTATTCATTTCTTTAGACTAATAGGATTTTATTATTTAATTATTTTTTTTAATAGTCAAATAAATTTGATTGACTTGATATTTGTTCTTTCTGTTACAGCATTTGTTTCAATGTTGCCAATAACAATAGGAGCTTTAGGATTAAGAGAAGGTACAATTTCTATAATGTTAATTTTATTTGGCGTTTCAGGAAATGAAGCAATTATAATTGCATTATTAAATAGAATTATTTTATTGTTTATTGCACTAATTGGAACATATTTTTATTATAATAATAATATAATTAGTTTTAAAAAAAATGACACCACAGCATAAAATCACATTTAATAAACTATACCTAACATGTAAAGAAACACATTATATTTTATTCAAATACATTGCTCAAATTATAATTTGGTAAAACAATTGTTTATTCAAATCACAGTTTGTATATTTGCCAATGTTTACTAATTACAATTTGGAAAACTATGCAAAATGCAATACTTTTACATAACAAACATTGGCAAAATCAGAGTTTTAATATTACAATAAAACGTGATTTATTGAATAAACTCTTATATCTGCACGATACAAAAGAAATACAAATAATAACAGGATTAAGGCGAAGTGGAAAATCTTCATTGTTAAAATTGTATATCAATCAATTAATAAAATTAGAAAATCCAAAATCAATTTTATTTATTAATTTCGATGACCCTAATTTTTCTGAAATATATCAAAATCCGGAAAAAATATACACTATAATTGAAATTGCCGAAAAATTAACACAAACAAAAATTAAATATCTTTTTCTTGATGAAATTCAATCTGTTACCGGCTGGGAAAAATATATAAAAAGTGTTTACGATGCCGAAAGATTTAAAAAAATATGTATAACAGGTTCAAATTCAAAATTATTACTCGGAAACTACTCTTCTTTATTATCCGGCAGATATATCATTTCTCAAATGTATCCATTATCTTTAGCTGAAATTTTAAATCATTATAATTTTTCTGATAATCTTACAATATTGCAAAACAAACCGAAAGTTTTAAATCTTATAGAAAACTGTTTAAAACACGGCACTTTTCCCGAAATTGTTTTAAAAAACGATGCACAAATAAAACACGAAATCCTAACAAATTATTACGACAGTATTTTAATAAAAGATTGTATAATAAATAAAAACATAAGAGACCATAAATCGTTTAAAGAACTTGCATTTTATATATTCAATAATTTAGCTGTATTATATTCCTATAATAGTCTGTCAAAAGCTACCGAAATTAATGATGTGTCGGTAAAAGAATACATAAATGCAATGCAAGAAGCATTTTTAATATATGAAATTTCACAGTTTTCATTCAAAATAAAAAAACAATTAAAATCAAAACGTAAATTATATTCAATAGACAACGGATTAATAACTGCCACTTCATTAAATTTTTCTGAAAATAAAGGAAAATTATTTGAAAATTTTGTCTTTTCAGAACTATTAAAATCCGGATACAATGATATATTTTTATATAACGAAAATAAAGAATGTGATTTTATTGTAAAAAAAGAAAAACAATTAATTGCAATACAAGCTACTTTTGAAATAAATTCAAAAAACAGAGAGCGAGAAATAAATGGTTTACTATATGTTCAAAAAAAAATGCAAATATCAAAACTTTATATTGTAACTCTATCCCAATCGGAAACAACAAATGACAATATTTTTATAATACCAATATTCGAACTTAATAGAATATTAGAAAGATAATAATATCAGATACTATAATGAAAATAACATTCAATAAACCATACTTAACAGGAAAAGAAACTCATTATATCTATAAAGCTGTTTCTTCAGGCCATATTTCCGGAAATGGTACTTTTACAAAAAAGTGTCAAAGCCTTTTTGAAGAAAAATACAGATTCAGGAAAACTTTGCTAACAACAAGCTGTACAGATGCTCTTGAAATGTCTGCAATTTTAATTGACATAAAACCCGGAGATGAAGTTATAATGCCCTCATACACATTTGTTTCTACAGCTAATGCATTTGTTTTACGAGGCGCAAAAATTATTTTTGCCGATAGCGAAGAAAATACACCAAATATTGATGCAGATAGAATTGAAGGACTAATTACTGAAAAAACAAAAGTAATTGTTGTAGTTCATTACGCCGGAATGTCTTGCGATATGGGCAAAATTATGCAAATTGCCAATAAACATAACATTTTTGTAATTGAAGATGCTGCACAGGCAATTAACAGCTATTACAAAGAAAAACCTTTAGGCTCAATAGGACATTTAGCAACTTTTTCTTTTCACGAAACAAAAAATATTCAATCAGGCGAAGG
>JAFGWC010000109.1 GCA_016937695.1 Bacteroidales bacterium | reverse complement strand
CTCTTTCAAACATGTTGTATTGTGGCTGTTCCATGCTTGGCGCAATTAAATGTTCTTTTTCAGCAATAAGATATGCTTCTCTAATTTCTTCGGCGCTCCATTCGCTTGTACCCCAGTAAAATGCTTTGCCTGAATTAATTACATAATTCATTGCTCTTACTACTTCTTCAATAGGAGTGTGAATATCTGGACGATGACAGAAAATCAAATCTACGTATTTTGTTTGTAATCTTTCAAGCGCTGCATCAGTTCCTTCGATAATATGTTTTCTCGAAAGTCCTCTGTCGTTATGGCCGCTTCCTCCCCAAAATATTTTTGTTGATAAAACCAAATCAGAGCGTTTCCAATCGGCTTTTTTTATGATTTTTCCCATAACTGTTTCCGCATTTCCTGAAGCATAAGCTTCGGCATTATCGAAAAAATTAACACCATTATCATATGCTGCTTTCATAATTTGGGATGAAAGCTCTAAATCGATTTGTTCGCCAAAAGTAACCCAGGCACCAAACGAAAGTGCTGATACTTTTAATCCTGTTTTTCCTAAAAATCTGTATTCCATATTTAAAGTTTTAGTGTGTGTTATATGCTGATTATAAGATAATTATATAATAAAGTGAAATTGATTTTTATTTGTTTTAAAATAACCTTAAATCCGCAAGTTTAGGCTGATAGTCGTCGTATCAATTGTTTAAAAAAAGTGTAGAAAACTTGCTGATATTCTACGGTTAATTAACTGATTGATACGATAACTTGCGGATTTTAGTAATTATAAAAAGCAATTTTTTTAGTTTGCTTTAATTGTATAAACAGTTTGTGTTGGAAATGCAAATTCTAATTTTTCATCATTAAATTGCTTTAAAATTTCAATATTTACTTCAGAACTTGTATTAAAAATATCAGCACCTTTATTTATATAGTAAATAAATTTTATAAGCATTGCCGAATCGCCAAATGAGTTAAAAGCTGCTACAATATCATCATTACTAACATTTTGATTTTGAATAGCAATATTTTTTAAAATTTCTATCGCGTTTAACATTTTTTCCGGACTTGTATTATAAGTTAAGCCAATATCAGAAACTATTTTCCTGTTTGGCTCTGAACTTATATTTTCAATAGCTTCGTTAGAAAAAGTGGCATTTGGAATTGTAACAATTCTGCCCTCAAGAGTTTTTAATCGAGTGCTTCTTATTCCTATTTCCTCTACAGTTCCATCAAATCCTTTTACTTTAATTCTGTCTCTTATTGTAAAAGGTTTATCAGCAAAAACAGTAAATCCGCCAAAAAGGTTTGCTACAGAGTCTTTTGCTGCCATCGCCAAAGCTAAACCTCCAATTCCAAGTCCTGCAATTAGTGCACCAACATCATATCCGGCATTGTTTAATCCAACTACAATTGCTATAGTCCAAATAGTTATTTTTATTCCTTTGCTGGCAATTGGAAGTAATTGGTCGTCGAGGTCGCTTTCTGTTTTGTCAACTAAAGGTTGTAAATATTCTTTAACAAGCGCATCAAAAAACCGGCTTAAAAACCAAGCAATATTGAAAGTGATAAGGATATAATAGACTTTTCCGATAAATTTATCGAGCCAAGGACTTAAATTTAAAAAATTTAAACCGTACCAAACTCCTGCTATTATTATTGCAAAAACTATTGGTTCTTCAAGCATATCAATAATAATATCGTCTAATTTACTTTTTGTTTTATCAGTAATTTTTTTAATAATTCTAGAAATAATGAAAAATATAAGTTTAGAAATAATTATAGAACCAATAATTATGGCTAAAGATATTGCCCATTGGGCTATTGTGTTGTTATAAAATGTTTTTGAAAAAAATTCTGTCATGTTTAAATGTGTTTTTAAATTATCAAGTAAAATTAAGAAAGCTTTAATAAATAAAAAAACTTAGCGCAAAATTTATAAATTTATAAAGTTGCGTTTTGTGTAAATTACTATGCCAGATATTTAATTTAGAAATAGTTAAATTCCAAATTTTACAATAAATTAGATTTAAATATAAAATAAAAAATGCCATAACATTGTTTAAAACAAGTATGGCATTTTTTTCTTCCTTAACCCCTTAAGGAAACATTATATAAAGTTAAAATATTTTGTATTCTAATTCAGTTTTTTTATCTAAAAATTTAACTAAGTCTTTGGAAATGTTTACTTTATGTGTTCTTGAAAACATTTGTACCCAAATTTTTGTATTTGGTTCGTAAATTAAAAATTTAAGCATTGCATTTCCTTTGTTATTTTCGGCTAATTCTTCAACTTCTGAAATTAAATCGCTTGTTAAATTATCTACCGGAATTTTAATTGCAAGGCTGTTAAACACATTATCTTTTATTTCTGAAAGCATATCTATATTTGAAATTTTAAATTCTAATTCGTTTTCAGGATTATTAAATCTGGGCTGGATTTTACCTTTTAGGGCAATTTGATAGCCTTTTGTAAAATATTTTTTTTGGTCGAGATAATCGTTTCCAAAAAGCGTAAATTTGTATGAATCTGAATAATCTTCAATAGTAAAACTTCCGTATGGTTTTCCGTTTTTTGTTGTTTTATGCTCAACATTTGTAACAATTCCTGCTATTTTTAAATCTCTGCCTTGTAAGGATTTTAAGTCTTTAAAATGTGTAATTTCGCAATTACAATAAGTTTTCATTTCAAGTTTATAATCGTCAAGCGGATGAGCAGAAAGATAAACTCCAATAAGCTCTTTTTCTTTGTTTAGGCGTTCAATTTTATCCCATTCTGTAACTTGTGGTATTTCAGGTTTTTTTATTTCAATGCTATCAGATTCTCCAAAAAGAGATTGCTGAGGAAGTAATTGTTCGCCTTGTAAAATATTAGCATATTTTATTAAATCTTCAATAAAAGAACCGCTTCCGTTTGCCGATTCAAAAAACTGACTTCTGTTTATTTCTTCAAAACTGTCAAAAGCACCAGCAATTGCAAGTCCTTCGATGTTTTTTTTACTAACAGTTCTTAAATTTAATCTTTCGGCAAAGTTGTAAATATTTTTAAATTCTCCGTTTTTTTCTCTTTCTTCAATAATATGTTCAACTGCTGCTTGTCCAACTCCTTTAATTGCAGCCATTCCAAATCGTAAAGCACCTTTTTTATTTACAGAAAATCTTGTCTCGCTTTCATTAACATCAGGACCAAGAACATCAAAACCCATTCTTTTGCATTCATCCATGAAAATGCCTATTTTATCGATGTTTGAAAAATTACGGCTTAAAACGGCAGCCATAAATTCGGCCGGATAATGTGCTTTAAGATATGCTGTTTGATATGCTAAATATGCATAACAAGTTGAATGTGATTTATTGAAAGCATATTGAGCAAAAGCTTCCCAATCTTTCCATATTTTTTCAAGTATTTTTTTGTCGTGTCCTTTTTCCGCACCTTGATCAAGAAATTTAGGTTTTAATTTTTCCAGTAAATCAAATTTCTTTTTTCCCATTGCTTTTCGCAAAGTATCGGCTTCTCCTTTTGTAAATCCGCCAAGTTTTTGAGAAAGTAACATTACTTGTTCCTGATAAACGGTAATTCCGTATGTTTCTTTAAGATGTTCTTCCATTTCCGGCAAATCGTACTTTATAGTTTCTTTACCGTTTTTTCTTTTAATAAAGCTGGGAATATATTCCATTGGTCCCGGACGATAAAGAGCATTCATCGCGATAAGGTCTTCAAATCTGTTTGGTTTTAAGCCTTTTAAATGTTTTTTCATTCCGTCAGACTCGAATTGGAATATTCCGGTGGTTTCACCTTTTGCAAATAGATCGTAAGTGATTTTATCTTCTAATGGAATTTCATCTATATCAATATCAATATTTTTAGATTTTTTAATATTTTCGACTGCTTCTTTAATAATGGACAAAGTTTTTAATCCAAGAAAGTCCATTTTAAGCATTCCAACGGGTTCAACATGATTGCCATCAAATTGAGTAACGTATAAGTCGGAATCTTTAGCAACACTTAGAGGAATATAGTTATCGAGGCTTTCTTTACCAATAATAATTCCGCAGGCATGTACGCCACTTTGACGAACAGAACCTTCTAGTTTTTCTGCGAATTGAAGTGTTTTAATTATTAATGGTGCTCCGGCTTCTCGTTCGTTTTTAAATTCCGGCACTTCTTTATATGCTTTTTCTAAAGTCATTCCGGGTTTTCCGGGAATCATTTTTGCAATTCTGTCTGCTTCGTGAAGTGGAAGTTTTAAAACTCTGGCAACATCTCTAACAGCCATTTTGGCGGCCATTGTACCAAAAGTAATAATTGCTGCAACTTTATCTTTTCCGTATTTTTTAGTAACCCATTCAAGAACTTTTGCTCTTCCGTCGTCATCAAAATCGATATCAATATCGGGCATTGAAATACGATCCGGATTTAGGAAACGCTCAAAAAGCAGATTGTATTTAAGCGGATCGATATTTGTGATTTTTAAGCAATATGCAACAACAGAACCGGCAGCAGAACCACGTCCCGGACCAACCCAAACGCCTATTTCGCGTGCCGCTTTTAAGAAATCCCAAACGATAAGAAAGTATCCGGGAAAACCCATGTTTTTAACTGTATTTAACTCAAAATCAATACGTTCCTTTATTTCTGGGGTTAAATCTTTATATCTTTTTTGTGCGCCTAAATATGTTATATGTTTAAGATAATCATCTTCGTTTGTAAAATCCTGAGGAAGAGCAAAATCGGGCATAATTGGTTTTTGATCAAGCTCGTATTCTTCAACTTTTTCGGCTATTTCCATCGTGTTTTCAAGAACTTCGGGAATATCAGCAAAAAGCTCATTCATTTCTTTTTGAGTTTTCAAATACTCTTCGCCTGTATATCGCATTCTCGATGGATCTTCAATGTCTTTTCCGGTATTAAGACAAATGAGTAAATCGTGAACTTCGGCATCTTCAGCATTTAAAAAGTGGACATCGTTAGTTGCAATGCATTTTACATTAAATTCCTGGGCTAATTTTAATATTTCGGCATTTGCAATTTCCTGTTTTTCGAAAGTGTCGTTTAAAGGAGGTCTGCCAACGGCTTTATGTCTTTGAAGTTCAAGATAAAAATCATCACCAAATACTTCTTTAAATTCCAGAATACTTTCTTTTGCTTTGTCAATTTCTCCTTTTAATATATGCTGAGGAACAATTCCACCAAGGCATGCACTCGAAACAATTAATCCTTCATGATGCTTAAAAAGTAATTCTTTATCAATTCTTGGTTTGTAATAATATCCATCAATCCATGATTTTGAAATTAATTTAATCAGATTATGATATCCTTTTAAATTTTTCGCAAGAATAATGATATGGTTTCTCTTTTTATCGAGTTCGTTGTTTTTATCTTTATCAGTATGGTTTCTTTTTGAGATATAAGCTTCGCAACCCAAAATAGGTTTTATTCCTGCTTTTCTTGCAGTGTTATGAAATTCTTTTACTCCAAACATATTTCCATGCTCAGTAATGGCAATAGCTTTCATATTATCGGCTTTTGCTTTTTCAATTAAGCCTTTAATACTTGCAGCACCATCTAAAATTGAATATTGAGTATGGACATGTAAATGTGTAAATTCCTTCATTTGTTATAAATAGCTGAAAATGTGAATATTATACTAAACTGCAGGGAGCATATTAGCTTTGTAAAATTATGAATTTTGTTGGTTTTTTTGTTTACTTGTTAATAAGTTATTGAAAAGTTAAGTAAGTAACTGATTTTGTGGTGCAATTATATGGTTTTTCATTTTTAAGTTTTCTTCTGAATTTTACCTTTTTAAACATAATGTTTGCGATAATTTATTTTTTTGAAGCGATTTTTTAAAGAATTTGTTTTGATTTATTTTTAATTATATTTCTGTTTTTATTTTTTGCTTATGAATGATATTGCAAAGGAAATAGTCTTAACTGTTTTGTATTTTGATATATTTAATTATCCTCTTACTGAAGCGGAAATTATGGAAAGACTTAAAATACAGGATATTACAAGTGTTGAGATAAATAATGAAATAGAAAAACTTGTTCATGATAAAATTTTTTATCAAAAGAATAATTTTTTTTCAGTTAGAGAAATGAATGGAATTGAAGACCGAAAAATTAGAAATATTAGAGCAGAAAAATATATCTATATTTCTAAAAAAATGGCAAAATTTTTAGGGCGATTTCCTTATGTTAGAGCCATTGCAATATCCGGTTCAACATCAAAAGGAAATGCGTATAAAGGTGCTGATGTTGATTATATTATTTTAACTGAAAAAGGAAGAATTTGGTTAGTAAGAGCTGTTTTAATTTTGTATAGATTATTTATTACACGGTTTCTTAAAAAGTCGGAGAAATTTAGTTGTTTTAATCATTTTATTACTTCAGAATATACTTTTTCTGATAAAAATATTTATGTCGCTTATGAAATAGTTGCCAGTATTCCTGTTTATAACGAAAATGTAATTGAAAATTTTATTGAAAGACATAAATGGATAAATGAATATTTTCCTAATTATCCTAATAAAATGTTAAACGAAGTAATTATAAATAAATCAGGAAAATTAAAAAGGTTTTTAGAGTTTTTATTAAATAATTTTTTTGGAAATTTAATTGAATTAACAATTAGAAAATTAACTAGATACAGACAAAAAAGAACGATAAAAAAACTTTCTCTGAGTAGTGAAGAAATAAAAAAAATGTCTAAAGTTACAAATGATAGAATTATGTATAGAGCAAGAAAAAATGATCAATTAAAAATATTGGAAATATATCAAAAAAAAGATTTATGAATTTGAAAAACAATATAATATTAAACTAAGCTAAAACTAGATGTATAAAGTACTTTTTACACATTCTTTTTTCTATAAATTTGATGAAAAACGATGGAAAATGATGCAGCCATATCCGCCTTTGGGCACTTTGTATGCAGCATCTTTTATTAGAGAAAAAGGATATAATGTTGATGTTTTTGACACAAATTTACTATACAGCACAAATGAGATAATTCCAAAAATTGAAGAATTTAAACCCGATTTTTTGGTTATTTACGATGATGAATTTAATTATTTAACAAAAATGTGCCTTACAAATATGCGTGAAGCAGCTTTTGAAATAATTAAAATCGGTAAAAAGTATAATTGCAAAGTAATAGTTTCAAGCTCTGATGCAACAGACAGATTTGAACAGTATTTAGAAAATGGCGCTGATTTTGTTATTCCGGGCGAAGGCGAACAAACTCTTTTGGAAGTAATTGAAAATGTTGATAATAGAGATAAACTATCAGAAATAAATGGTTTAATATTTAACGAAAATAACAAATTAATAAAAACTCTGCAAAGGCCAAAAATTATTGATTTAGATAAATTACCAAAACCGGCTTGGGATTTAATTGATGTTGAAAAATATAAATCAATTTGGAAAAATAAACACGGTCGTTTTGTTTTAAATGTGGCAATGTCGCGCGGTTGCCCTTATAAATGTAATTGGTGTGCAAAACCTCTTTTTGGATATACATATAATTACAGAACTCCAACTGATATTGTTGATGAATTAGAATTTTTGCAAAATAAATTTAAGCCTGACGAATTTTGGTTTTGTGATGATATATTCGGGCTTCACAAAAAATGGGTAGAAGAATTTAACAATATTTTAAATGAGAGAAAAATTAAAATCAAATATATTTTTCAGTCAAGAGCTGATTTATTAACTGATAATGAGTATGTTAAGAATTTAGCAAATTCCGGCGCAAAAGAAGTTTGGTTTGGCGTAGAATCAGGATCTCAAAAAATTCTTGACGCAATGAATAAAGGAATTACAATTGAACAAGTTGAAAAATCAAGGAAACTTTTAAAAAATAACAAAATAAATGCAGCATTTTTTATTCAATTTGGTTATTTGGGCGAAGCAAAAGATGATATTAAAAAAACTATAAAAATGATATTACGATTAATGCCCGAAAAAATTGGAATATCTGTTTCGTATCCGCTTCCGGGAACTCCTTTTTACGAAATGGTTAAAAATGATTTGAAAAATAAAGAAAATTGGACAGATTCTGACGATTTGGATTTAATGTTTAAAAATAATTACTCATCACAATATTATAAAACTTTACACAGATACGTTCACCTTATTTTTAAAGCAAAGAAAAGCTTTTTTACTATTCTTAAATTTCAAATATTTAATTTGATATTTTATAAATCAGCTGCTAAGTTTATATATTTTTTGATTTATGCCATTAAATACAAATTTTTATTGAATGTAAAATCATAGTTAAAGCACAGTTAATCAATGTTATATGAGCGAAGTTTTCGATTCAATAGCTTATAAATACGATAAAACTTTTACTAAAACTGCTGTTGGTAAAGCTCAACGAATATCAGTTTGGAATTATCTGAAAAAGAAGACTTTACACGAAAAATATATTCTTGAATTAAATTGCGGAACATGCGAAGATGCTGTGTTTTTTGCAGAAAATGGCGCAAATATTTTAGCTACTGATATTTCTGCTGAAATGCTTAATTTTTGTAAGCTTAAAATAAAACCGGAATTTAAAGATAAAATTAAACTTCAAAAACTGGATATTTTAGATATTTCCGAGCTAAAATCAAGCGGAAAATTTGATTATGTGTTTTCAAATTTTGGCGGAATTAATTGTGTTTCAATCGATTCGCTTATTAAATTTTCATCAGAAATAAAAAAAAACATAAAACCCGAAGGAAGCATAATTATGGTTATAATGTCAAAATTTTGCCTTTGGGAAATTTTATATTATTCATTTAAATTAGATTTTAAAACAGCTTTTCGAAGATTTTTAAATAAAAAAATATCTGTTAAAATTGGTGATAATGAGATAGATACATATTATTATTCGCCAAAAAAAATAGCAAAAGCATTTAAAGATTATCAAATTGAAACAAAAATGCCTGTTAATTTTGCTGTTCCGCCTTCTTATTTGAACTCTTTTTTTGAAAGACATAAAAAAACACTTGAGTTTTTAATTAAAATTGATAAAATATTGGGAAAACTTAAGCTTTTTGCAATTTTTTCCGATCATTTTTTAATTGAACTAAAATTAAAACAAGAATAAAATTATTATCAAATGAAAATATTATTAACACATTTATATTTTTTAGAAGAAGACAAAGCAGAGCAAAAAATTATGAAACCATATCCGCCAATGGGTTTGCTTTATATTGCTGCTTTTGCCGAAAAAAATAATATTAAAACCGAAATTATTGATAACACTTTTTCGAATAAAACAGAATTTAAAAAGCAGCTAAATAACTTAAACCCAGATGTTTTAGGCGTTTATTTAAACTTTAAAACAAGGCGAAATTTTATTGAAATCTCAAAATATATCAGAAATAATGAAAATTTAAAAAATACAAAAATAATTATTGGCGGACCAGATGTAAAATATAACGCCGAAAAATATATTTTGCATAATGCTGATATTGTGGTAATTGGGAAGGCGAAAAAACTTTTGTTGATATTATAAAATCAGATTTTAAAATTAATAATATACCAAATATTGCTTATTTTGATAAAATTGATAATAAAATAAAACTTACTGAAGAATCTAATTTTCTGGATATTAACGAATTACCAAATCCTACAAGAAATAAAATTGATATAAACAAATATTTAAAAGTTTGGAAAGAATTTCATGGCTATAATTCTATAGCAATCAGCACAATGCGTGGTTGTCCGTTTTCATGTAAATGGTGCAGTAAAGCTGTTTTTGGAAAATCATACAGAAGAAGAAACGCTAAAGTGCTGTAAATGAGATAGTTGGCTTGAAAAATACATATGAGTTTGATTATATTTGGTTTGTAGATGATGTATTTACAATAGATAAAAAATGGCTTAACGAATTTAATCAAGAGCTAAAAAATGAAAATTTAAAAATAAAATACGAATGCATAAGCAGAGCAGATAAACTTGATAATGAGACAATTGACTTGCTTGAAAAAACAGGTTGCTATAAAATATGGATTGGTGCAGAAAGTGGTTCTCAAAAAATACTTGACGCAATGGACAGGCGAGTTAAAATTGAACAAGTAATTGATGCAATAAATTATTGTAAACAAAAAAATATAGAAACCGGAACATTTATTATGTTTGGATATCCGAAAGAAAAAATTAAAGATATTAACTTAACAATCAAGTACTTAAAAAAAGCAAAACCCGATTCTGTTTTAACAACAAATACATATCCGATAATTGGAACCGATTTGTTTAATCAAATAAAAGAAAAGATTTTTAATTTCGATTGGGAAAATGTGGCTGATGCCGATTTGATTTTTGAAAAACCATATTCAAATAAATTTTACAGTTATGCAAATGCAAAACTGCATGCCGAAGTTAATTTGTCGAAATTAGCTCTCAAAAAATATTTTAGTAAAAAAGGAATTATTTTAATAATAAAATCAATTTATTACAGATTTAAAATGATAAAAGAAAAATATGCGAATTAAAACTAAATATTTTGAAACATTTAAAACACTTTTTTATCTTTTAGATAAAAACAGCCAAAAAGAAAGTGTAAAATCACTAATTTATATTTTAATAAGTGCTTTTCTTGATATATTTAGTATTGCAACAATAATTCCGCTTATATTACTTGTTTTAAATCCTGAAATTGCATCACAAAACAGATATTTTATAAGCATTATTTCTTTTTTAAATATTTCGACAATAAATTTTATCAGATTTTTATTAGTTTTTATTGTATTGTTTTTTATTGTAAAGAACTTATTAAATATTAAAATATCAGAATTTATTGCAAAATATACTTATAAAATAGTAACCGAAATATCAGAAAAAGCCTTAATTAAATTTTATATTTCTGATTTTCAGGATATTGCAAACAAAAGTTCTTCAATAATCATTCGCGAAATATTTGAAGCGCCTGTCGATTATTCTTATCAAATAATACGCTCGATAATTAATATATTTTCTGAGCTAATTGTGTTTTTTATTATAATAATTGTTGTAATATTTGTTAATTTTAAAATAGCTATATTGCTGATATTGATTTACATACCATTAATGTATTTGTTCTATTTTATAAAAAGAAAAAAAGTAGCCGAAATTGCACAAACAAATAAAATTACACATAACGAAATTTTAAAAATTCTTTATAACAGTGTTAAAGGTTTTACTGATATTAGGTTATTCAACAAACAATCTTACTTTATAAAAAAATATCTGAAAAATAATCACTCTTATCAAAAAATAAGATCAAAAACTTTTGTAATTCTTGAAATTCCTCGTCGTGCAGTTGAAATTATTATTGTACTTATGCTAATTTTACTTGTAGTTTTTGGTAAATATTACATCGATAATAATAATTCTTTAAATATTTTAATAAGCACAGTTATTGCAATTTCATATAAACTTTTGCCATCATTAAATAAAACTTATATGAATATAATTAAAGTAAAAACAGCTTGGTATTCTGTCGAAATAGTTAAAGAGCTGAATAACAATAGTATAGAAAACGCAACTGGAACAGAAAATGAAAATTTGAAATTCAAAAAATCAATAAAACTTAAAAATTTTAACTTTTCGTATAATGATACAAATCAGCAAGTTTTTAAAAATTTAAATTTTGATGTTGAAAAAGGCGATTTTATTGGAATTATTGGAAAATCAGGCTCAGGAAAAACAAGTTTACTAAATATCCTTTCCGGATTAATAATTCAAGACAATATTCTTAAAATAGACGATAAATTTTTATCAATAAAAAATGTTAAAAACTGGTATAAACAAATTGGTTATGTAACTCAAAACTCATACATTTTTAATGGAAGTATTTGTGAAAATATAGCTTTGGGAATCAAAAAATCAGAAATTAACCACAATAAATTAAATGATGTTTTAGCTTTGGTTGAGCTAGATTTTTGGGCAAAAAGTTTACCAAACGGAAAAAATACAATTCTTGGCGAAAACGGCAGCAAAATATCTGAAGGACAAAAACAACGGCTTGCTCTTGCCAGAGTTTTATATAAAAAAACAGATTTGCTGCTTTTAGATGAAATAACCGGAAATCTTGATTTTGAAACCGAAGATTCTATAATAAAATTACTTGAAAAGCTTAATAAAGAAGGAAAAACTATAATTTTTGTTTCGCACAGAAAAAACACTTTGAAAAACTGCAATAAGATATTCAAAATTGAAAACTACAAACTAAACAATTATGAATATCAATTATAAAGAAATAGTTAGGCTTGAAAAAATAGTTGAAAAAAACATTCCTGCAAATTTTGAAAAAGTTTCAGACCAATATTTAAATTCAATTAATAATTGGATTGATTTTATTTATTATGAAACCATTAAACTCTCTGATTATGAGACTGATAAAGCAAATTTAGAAAAAGGATTAAGCATTTCAAAAAATGCAATTTTTATTTGTGGAGCTGCAAGAAGCGGAACTACTTTTTATAAAAATTTAATTAGCGGAAATAAAGAAATATTTAGTTTACACACAGAAATTGGATTTGCACGAAATTTTTGGAAACAAAAAACAAATGAAAATTTTAAAAAAACCGTTTTAAAGTACTATTTCTACGGTTTAGTTAAAGGCGGAATTAATATAAAAACTTTTATTTTCGGGCGTTCAAATGAAAATTATTCGCCATATGTTGAATTTACACGATATTTTTTTACTTGGTTTAAAATAATCAAAGAAAAAAACATACACGAATTATCTGCATTAGCACTTGCACACATTAGTTTTTTAGGAAACGGAAAAATTGACTCAAATATTAAATATTGGCTTGACAAAACACCTTTTAGCGAATTGTTTTTAAAAAATATT
The DNA here is from genome assembly GCA_016937695.1 of Bacteroidales bacterium. Classification (GTDB taxonomy): domain Bacteria; phylum Bacteroidota; class Bacteroidia; order Bacteroidales; family NBLH01; genus NBLH01. The sequence continues at coordinate 19,313 of JAFGWC010000109.1, read as the reverse complement.
TTTTTATATTATCCTGATGCTAAGATAATTATGCTTTATAGAAATCCAATAAATGTTTATGCTTCTTTAAAAAAAATAACTTCAAATATTGATGTTTTTACTAAAAAGCAGGAAAATTTAATTTTGATAAATTTATATAAATCGCACAAATTAATTTCTGAAATTAAATATGAAAAACAAAAAAACGTTTTTTTAGTAAAATATGAAAATCTGCTCAAAAACAAAGAGGAAATTCAAAAGCAAATTGCTGAATTTTTAAATATTAAATATGATGAAATTATGATAAGCAGCTTTTCTGAAAATATGATTTCAGATACAAACAGCTCATTTTCAACACAAACAGCTCAAAAAAACAAATTAAAGCTTTTGTCTGATTATGATAAAAAAAGAATATCTGTAATATTTAAAAACACGTCAAAAAAACTTGCTTATAGTTTAGAAAATGTAAACTTATTTGATAAAATTACTATTAAATCTCAATTTTGTTTTCAAAATATGGTTTTAAAAATAAAAGAAATTATAAAAAAATGCTTGTAAAAATAAATTTATGACAGATAAAGTAAAAGGCGGAATAATTTTTGTTAATCCAAAAAGTGCTAATTCAAAACACCGATTGCCAAATTCAATTTTACAAATTGCAGCTTCAATACACAGCGTTTTTAATTATGTTTTTGTTGATGGAAATATTGAAAAAAATCCACTAAATGTGATTATAAAGTATTTAGAATCAGGCAAATATAGTTTTTTGGCAGTTACAGTAATGCCTGGTCCGCAAACAAAACAAGCAATTCCGTTTACAAAAATTGTAAAGCAAAAATTTCCTGATTTAATAACAATTTGAGGCGGATATTTTCCTTCAATTCATGCAAATACAGTTATAAATTCCGATTTTGTAGATTTTATAATTTCCGGACAAGGTGATATTGCTTTTCCTGAATTAATAAAAGCCTTAAAAACAGATAATTATAAAGATTTAGAGAATATTGAAAATCTGATTTTTAAACAAGAATCAAAAATTATCACAAATAAAACCAATATTAATTTCGATTTAGATAAACTTTCTGAATATCCTTATCAGCATTTAAATACTTTTTATCCGATTAATAATTACATTTCAAAAACTTTTTTAGGAAAACGAACTTTTAGTTATCATTCAAGTTTTGGATGTCCGTTTTTTTGTTCGTTTTGTGCTGTTGTTCCTATTTTTAAAGGAAATTGGATAGCAAAATCAGCAAAAAAAATGCACCATCAAATAATAGAGTTTAAAAATATTTACGGAATAGATTCAATAGAATTTACAGATAATAATTTTTTTACATCGAAAAAACGAGTTCTTGAATTTTGCAAACTAATTGAAAATGAGAATTTTACGTGGTGGGCAGAAGGAAGAATTGATACATTAAATAATTATTCGGAACAAGAGTTAAATTTATTAAGCAAATCCGGTTGTAAAATGATTTTTTGGGGAGCAGAAACCGGCGACGATGAAATGCTTAAAAAGATTAACAAAGGCGGAACTGTATCAGGAAATTCGATAAAAGAATTTGTTGTAAAAGCGAAAAATGCCGGAATAATTCCGGAATTATCATTTGTACTTGGAATGCCTGATAATGATGAAAAAAATGTTTGGAAACAAATAAACTCCGACATCAAATTTATTAAGCAAATAAAAAAAATAAATAAATCGGCCGAAATAATAATTTATATTTATAGTCCTATTCCTACAACTGAAAACGAGCTTTCTGACGAATTAATAAAATCGGGATTTAAATTTCCGTCGAACATTGAAGATTGGCTAAATCCGGCTTGGGAAAATTTTGATTTAAGAAAAAATCCGCTTACGCCGTGGCTAAATTCAAAAATGATAAACAGAGTTAAAAATTTTGAAACTGTTTTAAATGCCAGATATCCAAGCATTTCTGATTTTAAAATTAAAGGATTTAAAAAATTTATATTTCAATTATTTGCATTTTGCAGATATGCTTTAAATTTTTATTCATTTCCTTACGAGCTTAGATTTTTACAAAAAATCTGGAAATATAGAAAACCCGAAACAGAAGGATTTTATGCTGAATAATTTGATAAAGAAGATATTAGCGCCTTTTTGGCAAAAATTATATAAATATAAAAGTGGCAGAAAGCATATATATCGTTACAAAAATTTAAAAATTGTAATTAATCCAAGTGTTTTTTCACCGAAATGGACTTTTGCAACAAAAATATTTTTAAAATATATTGAGAAAATTGATATTGAAAACAAAACATTTCTTGAATTAGGTTGTGGCAGCGGAATTGTTTCTTTGATGGCAGCAAAAAAAAATGCAAAAGTTTATGCTTCTGATATTAATGAAAATGCAATTAAAGGCTTAATCGAAACTAAAAATAAATATAATTTGCAAATTCAATGTTTCTTGTCTGATTTGTTTAAAAATATTCCAAAAATAGATTTTGATTACATTTATATAAATCCGCCATTTTTTAATAAAAATCCGGAAAATGTATCGGAACAAGCATGGTTTTGTGGCGAAAATTTTGAATATTTTCAAAAACTATTTCAACAATTATGGCAAATAAATATTTCAAAAACTAATGTTTTAATGATTTTATCGGAAAATGCCAATATTAAAAAAATCAATGAAACTGCATATTGTAATAAGTTAATAATAAGCAATATACATGAAGAAAAACAATTCTCCGAAAATTTTATTATTTATAAAATAGAAAAAAATCATGATAAATAATATTATAAAAAATCCAAATTTCTATTCGGATAATCAAGTAATATATCTTTCAGAAACTCATAAATTTAATGATTTTGAAGAAAATTACATTAATCTGCGCAAAAGCGAAAAAAGAATTTTAAATGATGATGAAGTAAAAATTCTTCCCGAAACTGGAAAAAATCATATTTACAGTAAAGAATGGAAAATTAGGAAAAAATCAACAAACAGATTTTTAAGATATCTAAAAAAAAAGAATTCAAACTTAAAAATATTGGAAATTGGTTGCGGAAATGGCTGGTTTTTAAATAAATTATCCGAAATAAAAGAAAGTTTTGTTGTTGGATTAGATGTTAATAAAATCGAGTTGGAACAAGCTGCAAGAGTTTTTAAAAAAGAAAATCTGGCTTTTATTTATGCTGATATTTTTGATGACATCTTTAATGAAAATGTTTTTGATATTATAGTTTTCAATGCTTCTTTGCAATATTTTACTAATATTGAAAAGCTATTTGCACAATTAAAAAAAATATCGGTATTAAATGCAGAAATACATATAATCGACACAAAATTTTATGCCGAAAATGAAAAGCAAAATGCACAAAAAAGAAGCGAAGATTATTATAAATCAATTGGATTTTCAGAAATGTTAGATTATTATAATCACCTTACATTTAATGACTTATCAATATTCAATAGCAAGTATTTATATAAGCCGATAAATAATAGAATTCTAAAAAAAGTTATATGCAAAAATTCGCCTTTTCCTTGGCTTGTTATTTATACTAAACCGCTATCAAATTTTGCAAAAAAATATCAGTATAATGCCGAATGATTAGCATGTTAAGATATTTTAATCTCTGTTACATGATAACAGTTCGGTATTATTTTTAGCTTCAGAAATTAATTTATTGTAATAAGATTCAAATTGTTTAATTGTCCAGTTAAAATCGAACTTTTTAGACCATTCCAAACCATTATTTTGCAATTCGTAATATTTTTCAGGATTATTAATTAAGCTTAATGCATTTTCTGCAATTTGCTTATAATCACCAACATCCGCAGCAATTGTTGAATAATTTTCTAAATCGGCAATTAAACCAACACGTGTTCCGCAAACAACAGTTCCTGTTGCGTGAGCTTCAGAAATAACAACAGCCTGAGCATCATAAACTGATGTATGCAATAAAAAATCAGCTTTTTGAAAATAGAGATTAACGTTTTTATATTCAACAATTCCTTCAAAATTAACTGAATTATTTAAATCTAATTCTTTTGAGAAATTTTGAATTTCTCCATTTAAAACATCAATCCCAAGTATTGTTAAATTTGCATCTGTTCGGTTTTTAATTTCATTAAAAGCTTTTAACAAAGTTTTGTAATCTTTAACTCTATTTAAATCTGCAACTGCAATAAATTTATAAGGCTTTTCAAACTTTTTATTTTTGAAAACAAACAATTGATTATCAGAGCCATACATTGTGATTTTCATGTTGTTTTTTAAATATCCAAAGCTTTTCAATTTTGTTTGCTGATATTTAGTTAAAACATTAAGAATATCAGCTTTTGAATAAATATAATGATGAAATTTTGTTCTTAATTTATTTTTGAATAATCCGTAATTAATATCAGGAATATAAACAGAATCGCCGCCTTGCAAACTTATTATTATAGGAAGTTTCAATAAAAATTTTAAAACAACAGCAAAAGTTCCTGCCGGATGTCCCCAAAATGCATGAATCAAATCAAACTTTTCTTTTTTATGTTCCTTACGAATTAAATTTAAAAACTGTATTTTAGTAAAATATATCTTTCTTTTTTTTGTTTCGTTTAAAAACTTAATCTTGTATTTATTTGTAATAAAATCGTCGTTTGGCTTTATCATAAGAAAAACAGTTAAATCAAAATTTTCCGATATATTTTCGATAAATTTTGTTAAAACAGGAACTCCATTGTTTTTATATCCAACGCCAATTCCGCCACGAATAATTATACAAATTTTAGTTTTTTTCATATCATACAATATTACAAATTTTGAAGTTAAAAGTAGCAATAATTAGCAATCATTATAAGCCTGATTTTGAAGATGTTGATTCTTTATTGAAAAAATGGTTTACATATAAAATTTGGATAAAAGCATTATCAGAATCTGGTTTTGAAGTGTCATTCATAAGTAGATTTAAAAACACAGAACATATTGAGAATAAAGGAGTTAATTGCTATTTATATAAAGATACTTTGTCACCAATATTAAAGTTTTACCGTATTCCTTTTTCTTTTTACAGAAGTATAAAAAAATACAATAAAGCAGATATTTATATCTTAGATAATATTAATGATTATTTAAAACACTATTTCTTTAGCAGAAGAAAATTTGACTCGAAAATTTTTGTTATTTATCACAGCGAAAATGCAAATTCAAAATTTCCTATTTTACAAAAAATAGCTTTATCTAAAATTGATAAATTTCTTTTTAGCGCAAAAGGTCAAGAAACTAAATGGATAAAAAAAAATATCATCAAATTAAAGCAAATAGATTATGTTTTAGAAAGCTCATCTACATTTGTTTACCATGAGAGAAACATTGCCAGAAATGAAACTAAATTAGAAGGAAATCCTATTTTTATTTGGGTTGGAAATTTAATAAAAGCAAAAGGATATATATCTGTATTAGAGGCTTTTAAAGTTTTTTTTAGAAAACATCCAAATGCTAAACTTTATATGATTTACAGATTAAATCAGGATGAAGAAAAAGTAAAAGCTATTATTAATAAAAGCATAATTTTATCTGAAAATGTAATTTTATTAGGAGCAAAAAGTCATTACGATTTAGAAATGTATTACAATAGTGCTGATTTTTATATTTCCGGAAGCTATAGAGAAGGTTCCGGTTACGCTGCAATAGAAGCAATGTCTTGCGGATGTATTCCAATATTAACAAATATTCCTTCTTTTAATCTTTTAACACGAAATGGACAAATTGGCTCTTTGTGGACAGCCGGAAAATCCACTGAATTAATTTCAGCTTTAGAACAAAACATAGAAAAAAATATCGAACAAGAATCAAAAAAAGTATTAAAATATTTTGAAAAAAATTTAAGCCCAAATGCTATAGCAAAAAATATTTTAAGAATCTATAAAGAAATATCACAAAAATAAATCCATTTGATTTTTTCTTCATATACAAGTTTTAGGCATTTAGATAAAATTTCTTATTTTCGCTTGTTAAAAAGCTAAAAACATAAAATAATGACTGAATACAATATTATTAAGGAAAAAAGTTTTAAACTGATTAATCGTATAAGCGGCTGGTTAGTTTTTTTAATTGCTGCAATAACATATTTACTTACAATTGAACCAACTGTAAGTTTTTGGGATTGTGGCGAGTTTATTACAAGTTCATTTAAATTAGAAGTTGGACATCCGCCGGGAGCTCCATTTTTTATGCTGCTTGCACGTTTTTTCTCTGTTTTTACAAACGATGTAACTCAAGTTGCAAGAATGATAAATTCAGTTTCTGCTGTTGCAAGTGCGTTTACAATTTTATTCCTTTTTTGGACAATCAGCCATATTGCAAAACGTATTGTTGGCGAAAACGAATATTTAAAGCTCGATAAAGTAATTGTTATTGTTGGAAGCGCAATTGTTGGCTCGCTTGCATATACTTTTTCCGATACTTTTTGGTTTTCGGCTGTTGAAGGCGAAGTTTATGCGATGTCTTCATTATTTACGGCTATCGTTTTTTGGGCTGTTCTTAAATGGGAAAATATTGATAATCAGAAATATGCAAATCGTTGGCTAATTTTTATTGCATATATGATGGGTTTATCTATTGGCGTGCATCTACTTAATTTACTTGCTATTCCTGCAATTATTTTTGTATATTATTTTAGAAAATATCAAATATCTAAAAAAGGAATTATTTATGCTTCTTTAATTTCATTAATTTCTTTGGCTTCTATTATGTATGTAATAATTCCCGGAGTTGTTAATTTTGCTGCAAAATTTGAGTTGCTATTCACAAATTCATTTGGATTACCATATAATTTTGGTGCAATTTTTTACTTTATTTTACTTATCGGATTAATTGTATTTGCAGTTTATTACACATACGTGAAAAAGAAAGTATTGTTAAATACTATTTTTACAATGATAACTGTAATTTTAATCGGATATTCATCATTTGCATTGATAATAATTCGTTCAAATGCAGATACACCAATGAATCAGAATAAGCCAGACAATTTGTTTAGTATGCTATCGTACTTAAACAGAGAACAATACGGCGACAGACCATTACTTTTCGGTCAATATTTTAATGCTGATGTTATCGAATACGGACAAGGTGCAGCAACATATATTAAAAAAGACGGAAAGTATATTGTTGCAGACAGAACTGTGTTAAGAGAATTTGATTCTTCTTTTATGACATTTTTTCCAAGAATGTATTCCGATTCCGATTCGCCAAATCATAAATTAGGTTATATGAAATGGGCTAGCTTAAAAAATCAGGAAAAAAAACCTTCATTTGCACAAAATCTGTCTTTTTTCTTTAAATATCAAGTAAACTATATGTATTTACGGTATTTTATGTGGAATTTTGTTGGACGACAAAACGATATACAAGGCGAAAGTGGGAATGTTATTGGAAATGAAAATTTTATTGAAGGAAATTGGCTTAGCGGAATCACTTTTATTGATGAATGGCGATTAGGACCACAAGATAAATTAACTGATGAAATGAAAAAGAATAAAGGCAGAAATAAATATTATTTTTTGCCGCTTTTGTTAGGTATTTTTGGCATTGTTTATTTGCTAAATACAAATCTTACAAGTAAAAACTTCTTTTGGGTTGTTTTTTTGTTTTTTATTTTTACAGGCTTAGCAATTGTTGTTTACCTTAATCAACCGCCTTTTCAGCCACGCGAAAGAGATTATGCATATGCAGGTTCTTTTTATGCTTTTTCTATTTGGATTGGTTTAGGTGTATTTATGATTTATGAATTGTTTAATAAATTCAGTCCTAAAATTTTATCATCAATTGTTTCTGTTATTATAGCAATTGCTTTAGTGCCAACTATTATGGCTTTCGAAAATTATGATGATCATAATAGAAGCGGAAGATATACAGCAAGAGATTTTGCAAAAAACTATTTAAATTCCTGCGCTCAAAATGCAATACTGTTTACAAATGGCGATAACGATACTTTTCCACTTTGGTATGCACAAGAAGTTGAAGGTATTAGAACAGACGTTAGAGTTATAAATTTGAGCTATTTAAGTACAGATTGGTATATTTCTCAGCAATTGAAAAAAGCCTACAACGGTTTACCTGTTCCGTTTTCATATAAATATGAGCAATTTATGCCAGGAAAAAGAGATGTTGTTTATGTACAAGATATTTTAAATAAGAGAATAGAATTAAAAGAGTTGGTTCAATTTGTTGGTAGTGACGATTCTAGAACAAAAGATGCAAGATTAGGAAATAATGATTTTTTCCCATCAAATAAAATAAAAATTACTGTAGATTCTGCATTAGTTTTAAAAAAAGGAATAATTTCAGAAAAAGAAGCTGATAAAATGGTGTCTGAAATAACTTGGGATATTCCGCAAGATTATTTCAGAAAAAATCACTTAATGGTTTTAGATTTATTAGCTAATAATAATTGGGAACGACCAATATATTTCGCAATTACAGTTGGTTTAGAAGGATATTATAATCTTCAGGATTATTTTAGATTGGATGGAATGGCTTATAAATTTGTGCCGATAAAAAGTCATGTTGAAGGCGGATATCAGTTTGGAAGTATAAATACTGATGTGCTTTACGATAATTTAATGAATAAATTTAAATGGGGCGGAATTAATAATCCAAAAGTATATCTTGATGAAAATAACAGCAGAATGCTGATGAATTTAAAAAATAATTTTTCGAGGCTTGCAAACGCTTTAATTGATGAAGGAAAAATTGATTCTGCAATTACTGTTTTAGATAAAACAACAGAGTTAATGCCAAATGAATTAGTTTCTTACAATTATTATAATCTTTTAATTGCCGAATCGTATTTTAAAGCAGGTGCTAATGAAAAAGCTACCGATATAATTCGAATTTTATCTGATAATGTAAACCAGAATTTAAATTATTATTTGTCTTTACCTGTTAAATTTGTTTCTAAAATGGGTTCGGAAAAGGAAAGAACATTGGCTATGGCTCAAGAAATATTGAGAATTTTGGCTGTGTTTAAACAAGATGAATTATTTAAAGAAATTAACTCTAAATTTGAAGAAACTTTAATAAAATATCAGTAAAAAAGAAACAAATCTAAAAAAAATGTAAACTATTATTGTAATTAATAAATAATTATATACATTTGCTTTATGTTTATTAAAAAAAAACTTTATTTGTACTAATATTAAAATTTTATGACATGAAAAACATCATTTTAAGTTTAACATTTATAGCTGCACTTATCCTTAGTTCATGTGGTGCAAAAGAAGAAACAAGAGAAAAAATTAACGACGACAAAGAATTTGTTGATGAAACACAAGATACAACCAATTATCCTGATTACGAAGAATTTGTATCTGACGGAGTTGGTGAGGAAATAAACCCTGTAGATAGCAGCACCGTTGAAACAATGAATTACAACGAAAATTCTAAAGAAGAGTTGGTTAGCGAAAAAGAACAGCCAAAAGAAATTAAAAAAGAAGTGAAACCTGTTGTAAAAGAAGCACCAAAAGTTCACGAAACCAGATATTATGTTGTTGTTGGAAGTTTTAAAAAATTCAGTAATGCCCAAAACTTATCAACTTATTTTAAGCAAAAAGGATATTATCCGCTTATTTTACCAAAAGTAAACGATTATAATAGAGTAGCAATTACTTCGTTTGTTGAAAAACCAAACGCAAAAAGAGCAATTGAAAAATTAAGAAAAGAACATAACGACTTAACTTTCTGGATTTACAAGTGGTAAATTTGTGTTCAATTTACAATTGTTTTATTTTTAATTTTACTTTATTCGTTTATTACAGTTGAATATGTTTGTTTTAGTCATTTTAGTCAGTTATATTGTTTCAATAGTTCAATATTATTTAAGTTTGGTTTCGAAACTTTTTTCATATTTTTAAGCTGCTAAATAAAGTAATTTTCTATATCTATATTATCTTTCTTAGTACAAAAACAGCCTGAAAAGTCAATTTCAGGCTGTTTTTGTTATAATTATATTAATTTATTTTTTTATTTTTCTGTCGAAACAGACTTTCTGTTTTTGTAAATACTAAATCCGGTTAATCCTAAAAATAAAATCAACACAAAAATTGAACTGCTTAATGCAATTGTTTGACTAAAATTATATGTTTTTGGCTCGAATTTAAATTCGATATTATGCACTCCTTTTGGAACTATTAATGCACGCAAAATATAATCAACTCTGATATGCTCAACAGGAAAACCATCAATATATGCATTCCAACCTTTGTCGTAATAAATTTCGGAAAAAACAGCAAGTCTTTCTTTTCTTGTTGCCGATTTATACGTTAAGTGATTTGGTTTGTATGTAATTAATTCAATATATCCTGTATCAAGCGAGAAAAACTCTGCTTTTGGTAATTTATTAGTTACACTTTCAAAACGTTTATCAATAATTGCTGTTTTTTTAGGATTAAATCTACCAAGTGCTGCAATTTCTTCATCAGAATTATTAACTAACTCATAATCATCAACTAACCATGCGTGTCCCATCGAACTCCAGTTTAATTGGTATTGGTTAGGTGTAAAAATTATATATTTAGTATTAAGCATATTCATAACATTCATTCTGCTTAAAACGTCTCTAATGTTACCGGTAGAATCATTTTGAGCTGTATATGCAACAGTTTGAATTTCTCTGTCAAGATATCGTTCAATAACTTCCTGATATCGTCTTAATTTTGCTCCGTGATATCCACCTATCGATTTATGAAAATAAGGTGTGTAGCCATCGTTAAACGGATTTCTAAGCAAACTTAAAACTCTGTAATTAGGATCTTTGTCTTTTAAAATAAAATCATCAGCAGGAGTTTTAGTAAATTCGTTTTTTACAATTCTTTTCTTCTGAAAATGACTGTCGTTTAAATATCTTTTATCAATAGTCCACATATCAGCAAGGAAAAGTACAGCTAAACCAATAACCAAATATTGAGCTTTAATTTTTTTAGTTGCAGAAAAAATCCATAAAAGAGCTGCGGCAATAAGAATAAAAGCAAAGCTTCTTAAAGCATCAGCCTTAAAAAGGAATAAACGAGCAGATTGAAGTCCGCTGGTGTACATTGAAATTTGCTGTGCCATTTGTGGATTTTCTGCTTTTGCAGGATTATAATTTGATATTTCCTGTGGGCTTAAAAAATCAAAAAATGAATTTGCAAAAAAGTAAAGAAATAAACTTAAACCGGCTGTTAAACCAAAAGCTGTGAAAAACCACTTTTTTTGCTTTAAAATAATATCAGGTTGTTCAATTATTTTTTTTATTGCCAGCATTGCAAGCATTGGAACAGTAAAACCTGTAATTACAAGCGACATGGAAACGGTTCTGAATTTATTGTAAAAAGGAACGAAATAGAAGAAAAAATCAGTAAAAACCATAAAATTTCTTCCCCACGAAAGCAAAATTCCAAGTAATGCAGCTGCTAAAAGCCACCATTTTACATAACCTTCAACAATAAATAAACCCAACACAAATAAAAATATTAAAATAGCGCCCATATAAACAGGACCTGATGTAAATGGTTGATCTCCCCAATATTGCGATGATTGAGCAACATAGTTAATGTAGTTTGAATCAACGCCTTTTAGAGCATCTTCGTTAGCGCCAATTGGCGTGCTTGAACCACCTTTTGAGTTTGGAATTAATAAAGTAAGAGTTTCGTCTACGCCATAACTCCATGAAAGAGCATAGTCTTTATCTAAACCGCTTGATTTATTTGCCATATTATCAGTTAGTTCCGATGCGCCTCTTATACTTTCTTTTCCGTATTCGTATGTTGTTGCTAAATTTGTAATGTTTGGTAAAAAGGCTAAAAGTGCAGCTAAAGCTAATATTGATGATGCAATAAAAAATGATTTTATTTCTTTTTCGATAATTGAATAAATAAATTTAAAAATTACAAGTAAAACCACCATTAAAGCCAAATAATAAATTATTTGTATATGATTTGTTGATATTTCAACACCAAGAGCAAAAGCAGTAATAATTCCGCCCCAGAGATATTTTTTTCTATAAGTCATTAATATTCCTGCAATTACAGGCGGCATATATGCAATAGCATATACTTTTGTAATGTGCCCTGCCATAATAATTATTATGTTGTACGATGCAAAAGCAAATGCAATTGCGCCCAAAGCACTTTGCAAACTATTAAAACCAAGGCTTATCATTAATAAATAAAATCCGAAAAGCAGAATAAATAAAATGGAAACTGTAGTAAAAGGAAGACCCAATCTTAAAAGTTTTTGTACTTTCTGATAAATATTATACGAAACAGTACTTGCAATTTGATAAGTAGGCATTCCGCCAAACATTGAGTTTGTCCATTGAGTGTCTTGGCCGGTTTGCTCTTTAAAATCCATCATTTCTTTAGCCATGCCTTTTGCGTGAGTCTGATCCATTTGCGCTAAATCTTTTCCGGTTAAAAGCGGACTAAAATAAATATAGCTTAAAACAACAAATGAAATAACAGCAAGAAAATAAGGCAAAGCCTTTTGAAAATAATTTTTTAGGTTTTCCATTTTATTAATAAGTTTTACTTTAGAATATAAAAATTATGAATTTATAATTTTTAATCTATAATTGATAATTTAATTTTATATTTTCTTTAAAAGAGTTTTAAAATTAACAAAATCGTCGATAATTTTTTCTAAATCATCAATATTAACTCTGTCTTGTTGCATTGTATCTCTGTATCTTATAGTTACAGTTTTGTCTTCAATTGATTGATGATCAACAGTAACACAAAAAGGCGTTCCAATTGCATCGTGTCTTCTGTATCTTTTACCTATAGAATCTTTTTCGTCGTATTGGCAATTAAAATTATACTTTAAGTTGGCAATAATTTCGCGAGCCATTTCGGGTAAACCGTCTTTTTTAACAAGAGGCAAAACAGCTAATTTTACCGGAGCAAGTTGTGGCGGAATATTTAAAACTACTCTTTGGTCTTTGGTTCCGTCTTCTTTTTCGATAGTTTCTTCGTTAAACGATGCCGAAAGTATTGAAAGAAACATTCTGTCTAAACCAATTGAAGTTTCGATAACATAAGGAACATATGACTCATTGGTTTCATTATCAAAGTATTGTATTTTTTTACCAGATTCGGTTTGATGTGCTTTTAAATCAAAATCTGTACGAGAATGAATGCCTTCCAGTTCTTTGAATCCGAAAGGAAAATCAAATTCAATATCTGCGGCAGCGTTAGCATAATGAGCTAATTTTTCGTGATTGTGAAAACGATATTTTTCATCGCCCAAACCAAGAGCTTTGTGCCATTTTATACGTGTTTCTTTCCATTGTTCGTAGAATTTTATTTCTTCGCCGGGTTTAACAAAATATTGCATTTCCATTTGTTCAAATTCGCGCATACGAAAAATAAACTGTCTGGCAACAATTTCGTTACGAAAAGCTTTACCAATTTGTGCAATTCCAAAAGGCAGTTTCATTCTGCCGGTTTTTTGAACATTAAGATAATTTACAAAAATTCCCTGAGCAGTTTCGGGACGAAGATAAATTTGATTAGCGCCTTCGTTTAACGAGCCAAGTTTTGTTTCAAACATTAGATTAAATTGGCGCACATCTGTCCAGTTTCTTGAACCTGAAACAGGACAAACTATCTCATAATCAACAATTATCTGTTTTAGTTCATCTAAACTATCGCTGTCTAAAGCATTAATAAATCTGTTGTTAAGTTCGTCAATTTTAGCTTGATTTTCGAGTACACGTTGGTTTGTATATAAAAATTCATGTTCGTTAAAAGCATCGCCAAAGCGTTTTTTTGCTTTTTCAACTTCTTTATCAATTTTAGCCTGAATTTTAGCTCTGTGCTCTTCAATAAGAACATCAGCACGATAACGTTTTTGAGAATCTTTATTGTCGATAAGTGGATCGCTAAAAGCGCTGAGATGTCCGGAGGCTTTCCAAACAGTTGGATGCATAAAAATTGCAGAATCAATTCCAACAATTTCCTCGTTCATTTTAACCATTGAATCCCACCAATAGTTTTTTATGTTATTTTTAAGTTCTACTCCGTTTTGTCCGTAATCGTAAACTGCCGATAAACCGTCGTATATCTCGCTTGATTGAAAAATAAAACCATATTCTTTTGCGTGTGCAACAACTTTTTTAAAAATATCTTCGTTAGCCATTTATCTAATTTCTTGATGTTTAAAAATTTTAATTTGCAAATGTATGAAAATACTTTGCTTTTTTTTAATTAAAAATTAAGAATTAAGAATTAGAAATTATAAAATTAGAGATTTGTAGAGTAATTATTTGATAATTAGATAAATATCGGAATTGGGATGTATGTAAATTTGTTGGATTTTAAATGAAGAATTTTTATTTTTTTTTAAACCTGTCAGTTTCTATGCATAAATAAAACCAGACAGGCTTAAATTAATTGTTTAGTGCTTTTTTATATTAATCGCAATCAATATATTCTTCGTAAACAGATCCGTTGTAATAATATTTTACTTTATTTGTGTATTCTGCGCCATCAAATTCTTTAAAAAATTTATGTGGTTCAACAAAGCATTTTCCATCTTTTGTTCCATAGCAGTATGCTTCAACATATTTTCCAATAACTGTATAATTTGGTTTAATTCTTATTACATTCCAATCGTTGCTTTTAATCTTAACTTTTGTATATTTTATTTTCCAATACTTTTCTTCAGATGTTTTATTAACGCATTGTAAAATATCATTTTCAAGATTTGTATCGTTCATACCTGCTTCCAAATCAGCAAAACTTTTACCTATTTTAATACTTTGGCTTTCTTTTTTATCGTAAGTAAAACTTCCTTCTAAGGCTGTTAATTTTTTGCCATAAGATTCTAATAGCAGAATTAATTTTATTTCATGTTTGCCGGCGCTCATTTTGTTAACAATGTCTACCCAATTATTATTTACATCTTTACTGTATTTATCATCATTAGGAATATATATCCAAAATTGTTGAGTTGTTCTTTGAACATAATCACCAGATAATGTTCCTTCGTCCGGTTTCCAATCCTGAAGTTTATCGTCAACATATAAAAGGAAATAATAAGATATCATATCCCCCGGTTTTTCCTTTAATTGATTTATAAAATAATTTTCAAACGAATAAGGCATATAATATCTGGCATATATAAACATATCAGATGTAAATTCTGTTTTAAATGTAGATTCATCAGGATTTGTAAATGAAATTTTACTGTCAGACCAAACTATTTGTTTTACATATTTTTTATGAACTTCATTTGTTATTCCCTGGTCTGGTTGCATTTTTGCCTTTTTTGAACCTAATTTAGGCAAATTTCCAAATTGAGAAAATCCTGTAATGCTTAATGTTAAAGTTAAGATTGCTAAAATTGTTTTTTTCATTTTTTGAAGTTTTATGTGGATATTAATTTTATTTTTTTTAAAACTGGCCAGTTCCCCAAAGCAAAGAAACACCAATATATGCCGAATTACCTTTCAATTCATCATAATTAAAATTGCTGATGAAATTATATCCGCTTTCGAGTTTTAAACTAATGTAATTTTTAGATTGATAACGATTAAAATTTCTCATTTTGAAATCAAACAGTTTAACTTCTGCATGTAAACCAGGGCCATAAGTGAATGAATCAAATAAATCTAGTTCTTCGCCTTCATCAGAATTATCGAATCTAGTGCTTGTTAAGTTAGCATCTGCTAATTTTATGTAAGGACTGATATTAATTCTTTTATTTCTGATAACAAAATAACCCAATAAAACTCCGCCTTCAAAATAATCAAAATATTCCCCATTTTGAAAATCCCAAACTGTGCTGCCTGAAACAGCTGTAAATGAATTGTTTAACTTAAAAACAGCTCCGCTAAAGTATAATGAAAAAAATATTTTTCCAATGTTTACGTCCATTGAAAACGAATACATAGGACTTGGTGTAAAGTTTTTAGCTAAATTATCAGTAAGATATAAAGACGAAGCACCAAAAGAAAATCCCCACGACATCTTTGCAGTTTTACGTGGCAAAGAATTAACTAAAAAAACATTGTAATCTGAAGTTTTATAAACTTTATTAAAATCTCCAAGCATTTTATTATATTCTTCGTCTCTTGTTTTAGCGTTTAAAAAATGTAGTAATATTTTTGCAACGCTTTTTCCTTCGTCATCTAAAGACGAAGATTCTATTGAGAATAAAATAAGTTCATTATTATTAAGTATTTCATCATATAATTGGTCGAAAATTTTATATGAATTTTGATATATTTTTGATTTTCGATAATCATTATAATTTTTTGTAAGCTCCGACCAATTTCTCCAATCGTGAATAAGCATTGTAATATAAATACTTTCGTAATAATCAAATGCCTTAATATCAGAGCTTTGTGTTTTTTCATCAAGAAATTGATAAATTTCCTGCGCTTTTTTATAATCGCCTTCTATAATTGTTTGAAGAATAAGTTTTCGGCCATTATTAACTAAAAATTCTGTGCTATCAACATAAGATTTAATAACATCCTCAATTTGTGCTTTAATATTTGTGCTTATTAATATCACGCTGAATATTATGAAAAATGTTTTTTTATTCATCTCTAATGGCTTAATTAATAGATAATTAGATTAACACGATAAAATAAATTTAGTGTATTTTATTGTGTAAATATATTAAAGTTAGTTATTTATTCAATTAAATATTTTTTTTAGATGAAGATAAATATTTAAAAGTCTAAATTTTTATTGGAAAGATGTAGTTTGGTAATATGTTGATATTTAGGATTTTGATGCTGTAATTTAAACTATCAGATGCCTTAAAGACATCTGATAGTTTTTTGTTTTATTTTACAAATTTTGATGAAGAAATATTTCCATTAGAATCGCTTAAATTCAAAAAGTAAATACCTTTTGGCAATTCAGAAATATTAATTTTAGCTTTTGAATTATTAATAATTTCTGTTTTTAAATTTTGTCCGTTTATAGAAAGTATTTCAATTTTGTTTATTTGATTTTCAGACTCAATATTTATAAAGTCTTTAGCAGGATTTGGATAAATTTTATAAAGTAATTCTAAATTTTCTATTCCGCTGGTATTATCATCATCATCTTCACCATGAAAGCCTAAATATTCCGGAGTATCATTTGCAGCATTGTTTACATCTTCAATAGATACTTGAACCCATTCTCCTGTTCCGTCTAAAACGCTTTTGTTTATATTTCCTGAAGTTACGGTTGATTTTCTGTAAAAGCTTTTGTCTAAACCCCAAGTTCCGTCAGCATAAATACAATCAACTCTGTTTTCCCAATCACTTCCATTTCTTGTTAATGCAATAGGATCATCGCCATTAAAATATGTTGCTTCTGTAGATCCTACAGCGGAAGAAACAGCATAAGCTGGAGTTGCGGCAGCTGAATTTTTATATATTTGAGTTACTCCGGCACCAATAGTTCCGGATAAAGCACCACCGTTTGTATAAGCTCCGCTTGGTGCAGAAGTATTTCCCCAACGTGCTAAATAAAAAGGGCTTAAATCAACAGATTCGTCACCAATATTGGTTATTTCAATGTATTTATCGTTACTTGCACCTTCGTAATATTGAGTAATAATTACAGTATTAATATCGTTTGGGTCGGCAACAATAATATCAAATTCCTGAGTAATTGTTTTCTTGGTATCTGTTAATGTTAAAACAATACTTGTTGTGCCTATATCACTTATTGAAGGAGTTCCGCTTAATGTAGCAGGAACTGTATTTTGACTTAAACTCAACCAAGTAGGTAAAGTAGTTCCTGTAAGTGTAAAAGTTGCTCCATCATCGCCCGTTGCTGTAACATTATATGTATAAACTTGATCTACATTTGCGTAAGTAACAGGAGTTGAGGTAAATGCAATTGGATTTCCATCGGTAACAATAATATTAAAATTTTGATATACATCGTCAGTTCCATCACTTAGTTTTAAAGAAACAGGATGTGTTCCAATATCTGTAAATTCAGGATCGCCTGTAAGTGTAGCAGTAGCATTTCCTGTTTCGCTTAATGTTGATGTAAATGTTAACCAAGCAGGAATAGTTTCGCCGGTAATTGTTAAAACATTATCAGAGCCTGTTGCTGCAATATTGTATGAAAACGACTCTCTATCAGTAAGTTCTGTATCAGGACTGGTTGTAAAATAAAAACCTGTACAGTTGTTGTTAAAAATGCATTCAACCCATTCAGGATGATCAACAAAAGGATTTCTATTTCCTTGAAATGAATAAATTACATCGTTTCTGTTTCTTTCAAAATCATCAACAGGATCTTGTGTGTTCCATAATAATAAATCTGATAATAAAGCGTGTACTGGATCATGTGTGTATTGGTCTGCCGGAAAGTAATCAATTACCTCTAAATCAGGTTCACCGTCAAATCCTTCGTAGCGAGTTGCCATATAAAAAATCATTCTTGCAACATCGCCTTTTACAGCATCTCTTGGTTTCCAAACATATTCTGTTGAGCTTGTATAGCTTCCTGTTGGAAAGCCGTTATCGATATATTCTTCATTACATTCGGCAAACCATCTGTTATTTCTGGCAGTGTTTACATCATTATCGCAAGGGCGAAGATTATGTGCATCTGTTCCGGGGCCTTCTACTTCTTCATTAAGGTCGCCTCTTGATTTTGCCCAAACGTGTTCACGTGTCCAACCATTTCCGTCGTTGTATTCTTGTGCTGCATTTATAGATCTGCCTGAATATAACAATATTACATTGTCTGCATTTCCCGGATCTTTATCTGTTTGCTTTAAAATATCCCAAATATCAGTTGAACCTGATGTATATGGATATGTAGTGTGGCCTTTAATTATATTGTTTAATGCTGATTTAAGAGCATCGCCTCCAAGTCCTTCTGTTCCGTCATAATATCCTGCAGGAATTTGACTTACAGCCATTAAGCTTACAAAACTTAGGAGCGTTATTAGAAAAATTTTTTTCATCATGTAAATTTTAAAATTATTAATAAATTCTAAGCATAGAAATTTTAGGTGAGTTTTGGTTTTAGGTTTAAAAAAAGTAGACAAACTTAAATAAAATAAATATTTAAAAGAAAAATATTTTATTTTATTATTCCTTTGGTGTATATCTGCTATACAATTGCATTAAAGTTAGCTATTATTTTAAAAAAATACAAATATAATACTTTAAATAGTTAATATTAAGAAATAAACAATAGTGCATTAGTTGAATTATTTATCACTCTAAAAGTGTTGATTGTCTTATTTTTTTAATAAAGCGATAACTTTGGTCTCTTGATTTTTGATTTTCTATTTGCAAAATTCATTAATTCCTTTTTCAGCTTCTTTTTCTTCACCGTATTTTTTTGCATTATAGTAATCTATGCAAAAAT
>JAFGWC010000108.1 GCA_016937695.1 Bacteroidales bacterium | reverse complement strand
GTAAAATTATTATATGTGCTATCTACTTCTACTAATTCGCCCAAATATCCCAATAATTCTAAATACGTATTTAAAATCCCTTTATCTTTGGATACAATTCCATAAGAAATGCAGATGTTTTCTTTAATGTCAATTTCATATGTGTAAAATGGATATTGTTCTGTGGTTCTGCAAGTTATCAATAATGACTCTTTATTAATTGTATCAGTTTTTAATACAAAATTATTAGAAAGCTTATAAAAACTTTCGATATAGATTTTTGATTTTCCCAACATATTGTGTTGTGAAAAAACAGGTGTTATTATTATAACAATTGAGAATAACAATATTGCGAAATGCCTCACAATCAATTAATTTAAAATGATATTTAATTTCTTGATTCAATAACTAATGCTTTTTTCAGACCAAAAAATCATTGTGTAAAAGTGATAAAAAAACTTTGACTTATAAGAAAAATAGTTGATAATTTTGATGAATCATTTTATTTTAGCGATAAAAAAAATTGAGCTTATTTTAATATTGAAATTTTAATTTTTTTGTAAAAAATCTTAATTTAGTAATTTATAAAATAATTAATCATAACATTTTTAAATGTAAATTTGATTTGGATATAAAAACAAATAGTTGAATATTTGGTATTTACAAATCTAATTTATAGAATAAAAATAATCAGCAATATTTTGTTTATCAACTAACTAAATTTTAAAAATATGAAAAATCTAATTTATGTAATTATATTTCTTTTATTTTTTGAATATACTTTATCTCAAAATACAAACAACATTATTGACACAAACAAAGTAGAATGGCTAAATTTTGAAACTGCTTTATCAAAATTTAAAGAAAAACAAAAACCTGTACTCATATTTTTCGATAACCCTGATATGGATTCTTGCAATGTAATGTTAAATCAAACATTTGGAAATGAAGAAGTTAGCAATTATATAAATATTTTATTCTATCCAATTAAATTAAATTCATATTCGAAAGATAGCATAAAATTTTTTGACGGAACCGTTTACACAAACTCAGGTGCAAACGGAAAATATCACGATTTAGTTGTAAAACTTGGTGCTTTAGATTCAGGTTTTCCATCTTTACTTATGTTTACAAAAGAAGCAAATGGAACTATTTTTGGCGGATTTAAAGACAGAAATCAAATTTTTCCAATATTAATTTATTATGCCGAAGAAGCTTATAATGCAACAACATATGAAAATTTTGAAAAATACTATTATAAAACATATCCGCCAGGCCAAAAACAAATAATGACAAGAGTTTTGGTAAAATGGAGAACTTTTGACGAGGCAATGGAATTAAACAAACAAATTCCAAAAAAGATTTTTATAAATATATACGACAATTACAGCATGAGCAGCACAATGATGAATTTAAAAACGTATAATAATAAACAAATTGCCGAATATTTAAACAATAAATTTTACTGTATTAATTTGAATGTTAGAGAAAAAGAAGAAATAAATTTTTTGGATAAAAAATTCATTAACGAAGGATTAAGCCACGAATATCATCAATTAGCAATTTCTCTACTAAACGGAAAGATGAAATTTCCTGCATTTTTAATTTTCGACGAAAAAATAAATTATCTTGATAAAATGCAGAAATATATGACTCCTGAAGATTTTGAACCACTTATTTATTTTATTGGTAAAAATGCTTACAAAACAGAAAAATGGCCTGATTTTCTGAAATCATTTGAAAGTAAATTGATTAAAGAATGACAAATTTTCAGTTCCACAAATACGTAAAGCACTAAATGACAGATTATTAGAAAACACAATTTAAAAAAAAGACAATTTGTCTCACTTTTTAATGATGGCATTTATTTTGAAAATAGATTAACAGTTTAGTAAATTAATTTTTTAACTTTTTAAAATAGGAGGTCATCATGTTAATTAGAAGAAATGAAACATTTCCGGCATTATCAAGGATTTTTGGCGATTTCTTTGATAGAGAGTTTTCAGATTGGACAAACACAAACTATTCGGCAACAAATACTACTTTGCCAGCAGTAAACATTAAAACTACAGAAGATAACTTTATTGTAGAAGTTGCTGTGCCTGGAATGAAAAAAGAGGACTTTAAAATTGATTTAAAGGACAACAACCTTACAATTTCTTCAGAAAAAGAAGAAAATAAGGAAGTAACTGAAGGTGAATATACCCGAAAAGAGTATAGTTATCAATCATTTTCAAGAAGTTTTTCGCTTCCGAACAATATTATCGACAGCGATAATATTTCTGCGAAATACGAAAACGGCGAATTGAAAATAACTATACCAAAAAAAGAAGAAGCAAAGCCTAAAGAACCAAGAAAAATAGATATCTTATAAACTTTTCGGGTGTTTGCGAACTAGTTTTTAAGGCTGTACTACAAAGCGCATAATAAATTGTAGTACAGCATATTACAACCATATTTATTTTCAATTTCATAAAAACAAAAAAAATGAAACGAATAATTTTGCTTATGTTTTCTCTGTATTTTATTTTTAACGGATGCAATGGACAACAACAAGAAAAAAAACAAAACAATAATAAACTAAAAAACACACCAAATATTATTGTAAACAAAGAATATGATGAAAACGGGAACTTAATTAAATATGATTCAACATATTCATACTTTTATTCTAATATTGAAAATGATTCTTCACTTAGAGACAGTATTTTAGATAATTTTCAAGAATATTTTAACAATAGTTTCAATTTTTCAAATCAAAAATTCTTTGATGATTTGTTTTTTGAAGATTCTTTATTATTTTATGATTTTTATAAAAACGATTTTTTTATAAACAGATATAATAAAAATATGGAAAAGATGAATCAGCTTTTTATGGACATGGATTCAATAAAAAATCAGTTTTTTTATAAGCAGTTTGATAATGAAGAAAAAATTGAAAAACCTTAAACTACTAAAATAAAATCTGTCTGGGAAGTAATTTCAATTTTTCAGACAGATTTTTTTAAACTTTCTTAATACAAGTCAATCATCTTAATATCAATAACTTCTGTAAGCGGATTACTGTTATTATCTATACAATTCAAATATTTTTTTTTCAAAATTTCGGGCGAATTTTCAACAACAAAACTAAAATTTGTCCAATTTAGCAAATCAATATCATTATAATCGTTTCCGATGCTTAAAGTATTTTTTTGTGAAATATTATATAAATCACAAATAAATTTACCGCCATTTGCTTTCGAAACTTCCTTTGAAAAAATTTCTAACCAAATAGATTTATTGTCTAAAGGCGATGTTGCTCTAACAACTTTTAAATTCTCAATTTTAGTTTCAATTTTTTTAAATTCATCCATATTGTTTAAAATAACAATAAATTGGCTGGCATTTTTATAAGGATATGAATTATTTAATTTAAAACTGAATTTTTCGTATAATTTATTTCTAAATTCAAAATCTATATGTAATTTATTAGCTTTGTGGTAGTAATATTTATGATTTTCAGGAATTGGAAATTGAATAGAAAAATTAACATCAAATTCTATTAATATTTTTTCAATTTTTTTAATTTCATTTTCAAGTATATTTGTATTGTAAATAATTTCTTTGGTTTTCCAGTTTAAAATTCCGGCACCAGATGAAAAAACAAGATAATCTAAGGCTAAATCGTTAGTTAACACCATGTTAGCAGAAAATAAATTTCGTCCTGTTGCAAAAACATTTACGATTCCTCTACTTTTTAATTTTTTTAATGTTTTAATATCTTTTTGTCCGATTTTTTTTTCATCATTTAACAAAGTGCCGTCTAAATCTAAAAGCACCATTTTTATGTTATCTAATTTCGCCAATTTTTAATATTTTAAACCACATAAGAAATATAAGGAAACATAAGTTTTGCTTATATGAACTTATATGCCTTATGTGATTGATTATCAATATTTTAAGCTACATATGAATTATAAGCAATTATAAGTCTTTCTTATATGAACTTATATGCCTTCTGTGGTTGATTTTTAATATCTAAAATAATGTTTTTTATAAAAATTCAATTAAGCTATCTATCTCATTTTTAACCTTTTCCATAAGTTCATCATCAGAATAATTTTGTACTTTTTCTGCAGAATAAATTTCACCGAATTTTATTTTTATTTTACCTGGACGAACAAGAATAGAACCTTTATGGTTTAAACTAAAAACACCCGACATGCCAATTGGAACAATAGGAACTTGTGCATCTTTTGCCAAATGAAAAGGCAGCTTTTTAAAGCGTTTCATTTTTCCGTTAACAGTTCTTCCGCCTTCAGGAAAAATTATAACAGAATTTCTATCTTTTAGAACATCTTTAGCTTTTAACATGCTTGTATATGAGCTTTTTGCATTTTTTCTGTTTACCGGAATATTTCCCCACAATTTTATTAATTTACCGTAAATTGGCCACGAGAAATGTTCCTGTGCTTCTAATGCATTTACAAATTGAGGAATATAAACAAACATTAAAGGCGCATCTAAAAGGCTCACATGATTTGACATAAATAAATAGTTAGTATTCTTCTCTATTTCTTCTGCGTATTCAACTTTAACACTAACAAACATTATTTTAAATAATCCTTTTAGTAAAAAATTATAAATAGGGTAAGTTTTTTTAGCCGAAATTAAATATATCAATAAAATAGCTATACTACTTATTAAAAAAAAGTATAAGCCTCCAATAATCCAAACATATGCTGTATATAAATATTTCATTTTCAATTGTTTATAAATCAGTAATAATATTAATTGCACCTTTTAAGCATTCGATATTTAAAGGTGTATTTCCAAAAAGTTCGCCATCCGGCGATAAAATTTTAGGTTTTGAAGTTTCAATTCTGATATTTTCGGCTTGCATTGTTTCAACATATTTTGAATTAATATGTTCGCCTGTAAAAATTTTAGGAAAAGTTTTTAATAAATTATATCGGCTTAATTTATTAACAATTATCAAATCTAATTTTCCGTCGCTAACACTTGCATTTGGTGCAATAAGATAGTTTCCACCTGTATATCTGGTATTTGAAATTGAAACAAAAACATTATTCATATCAAAAGTATTTCCGTCAATCACCAATTTCATATCGTGTGTAGAAAGTAAAATTGTTTTGTGCAAAACTCCAATTGTATATGCAAATTTTCCTAAATATTTAAAGTTATTTGCAGTTAAAACAACATCAGAAACAAAGCCAAAACCCAGAGTATTAGCATAATACATTTCTGTTCCGTTATTTTTATATTTTGCAATATCAAATGCTTTTGTTTTTGCTTGTGCAATAATTTCAATATACCTTTCTAAACTATAATCATTTTGATATACATCTTTTGAAAGAGAATTTCCTGTTCCAATTGGCAAAACTCCAAAGTTTATATCTTTTTTTTTATTTTCATTTTGATAATATCCGTTAAGAGTTTCAAAAAAAGTTCCATCGCCACCAACAGTAATAATTGAATCATAATCATTTAAGTTAGCTTGGCCAACTATTTTTACCGCATGTTGAAAATATTCCGTAAATTTGATATCAATATTAATATTATTTTTTTTAAATAATTCTTGTATTTTTTCAGAAAACTTGGCAGCTTTTCCGCCACCGGCTTTTTTATTGTAAATAACTAGTGCATTCATATATTAAAAAAAATTTCAATCAATAAAATTTATTTATATTTATATAAAAATTTCAAAAATGACGGCCAATATAAAAATTCTTATTTTATCTGTACTGATTTTTACAATATTTTTTTCAGTTTCGGCTCAAGAAAAAGAATATATTATTGTAAAAGGCACAGTGATAGACAATTCTCTACGCGAAATTTCTTATGCTAATATTATTTCAAAGAAAACAGGATTGGGAAATATTTGTAAAGAAGATGGTAGTTTTAATTTGAGAGTGCTTAATAACGATACTCTTATATTTTCGGCAATTTCATATAAAAAAAAGTATATTGCTGTAAATAAGCTTATTAGCGAAAACAATTATGTAACTCTAGAGCTTTTAATTTACGATTTAGCTTCAATTGACATAATCGGATTATCAAAATGGGAAGAATTTAAAGACGAATTTATAAGAAAAAAATTAGAGCCTATGGAACAAGAAATTCTTGCTATAGAAGGTTTGCCTGATCCTTTTCAGGCCTACAGAATTGTAAGCGCGAATGTAGTGATGAATCCGATTAGTTTTTTATATGAAAAATTTAATAAAGAAGCCGTTCGTAAACGAAAACAAGAACGATGGAACAGCATTTACGAAAAAACCTATATAAAAAAGGAATAATTTTATAATGTTAAAATAAACGAAATTTAATACCTTAATAATCAATTAATTAGAATTTAATTGCTTCAATCTTAATAAAAAATTTCGGATGATAATTAATGAAAATTTCGGTTTAAATTGGAAAGGAAAATCAGAAGCGATTAAGGAAATATCAAAAAAAACAAAATCAAAATTTCAGGTTATTACTGATAAAAAATACATTAATGAAAATTCAAAAAATATTTTTATAGAAGGCGATAATTTAGATGCATTAAAACTAATGCAAAAAGAATATCGGCAAAAAATAAAAATGATTTACATTGATCCGCCATACAATACAGGAAATAATTTTATTTATTCAGATGATTTTTCAAACAAAAAAAAATTAACAAACAAAGAATATAAAAATACTGATATTGAGGAACTTATAAACCAAAACAACATTAATTCAGCCTCATTTCATTCCGATTGGCTTTCAATGATGCTTCCAAGATTATATTTATCAAAAAATTTATTAAAGCCCGACGGAATTATTTTTATATCAATAGACCACAGAGAAAATGCAACTTTAAG
>JAFGWC010000107.1 GCA_016937695.1 Bacteroidales bacterium | reverse complement strand
TAGAAATTTCTTTTTCAAAAAGTAATAAATTTGAATCCAAATTTTTTAAAGCTTCACGCTTTTTTTCTGCTACAAACTGTTTACCTTTTTCAACATCTTTATATCGTAACATCCCTTTTGCCACAGCAGCATCATATTTCGACATATTAAATTTGATGGTTTTTCTATGTTTCATGTCAAAGGATACTCTCTCGGCATCTTTCAAAAATGTTTTATAATATTTATTCATAATATCATATTGCTATTAACTTGTTGTATATCAGTAAATTAAATAATTATAATGTAGATTTGTATGATATTTTAAATATCTGTACTATATGTTTTTTGCAAATATTTAGTATACTGCCAATTAGTAATTAATAATAACTAAAGTTCATTTTCAATTACCAATTTTAAATTACTAGTTAATTGATTCAAAATAAATAATATTGCTTATCAAAGCCATTTAGATTATAATGGAATTTTATTAATTCTTTCAATATGTCTTCCACCTTCAAATTCTGTATTAATAAATATGTCAACTATTTCCTTAGCTTCTGTTAGGCTAATAAATCTGGCTGGTAAAGCACACACATTTGCATTATTATGCAGTGCAGCTAATTTAGCAATTTCTGTATTCCAACATAATGCAGCTCTAACACCTTGATGCTTATTAACAGTCATATTTATACCATTTCCACTTCCACAAAGAGTAATTCCAATATCAGCAATACCTTTTTCGAGAGCATCAGCCATTGGATGAGCAAAATCAGCATAATCAACACTTTCCGCAGAATTGGTTCCAAAATCAAAAATTTTATATCCTTTAGATTCTAAATATTCTTTTAAATACTCTTTTGTTTTATATCCAGCATGATCGCATGCCATTGATATTTTTTTTATGTTTTTCATTTGTATGTATTTTAACAATCCTTTTTATTTTTAAATAATACCAAAATATTAAATTAGCATATTAATTATTCATAAATAAATTTTCTTATTATCATTCAATAAATCTTATTTAAATTAAAGGTTTAATTATAAACAAAACTTATTAAATACCTAAATATCAGTAATATAAATATTAAAACTTTTTAAATATTTAGTAAAAATAATACAAATATTAGGATATAAACAATTCTTTAAAAATCTTTGTTATTATATGTTAATATCTGTTAATATAAAATTACAATTAAATTTTGTAATTAATAAAAACTATCTCTATTATAATAATTTTTTAAATAAACAAATTTATTTATCATTTTTGAACTACCTTTTTTAAACATTTAATTACTATACTTTCAAAATAAAAATATTAAATATTAGATTTAATCAAAGTTCTTAACAGATGTTAATTAAGTTCATATAAGTCTTTTTTTCAGCATATTAAATATTTTTAACTTGTTAATTTAAGTTTAATACATTTTCAATTACTAAATTAGCAAGCGTTTTACAAAAAAAATAATAACAGTTTAAACAGGCTATTATTATTATCATATTTTAGTTAAATAATTAAATAATATATAATATATCTTTTAATAACTTATGGATTTAGTAAAAGAAATTGAAAAATTAAAGAAAGAAAAAAATGCAGTTATCCTTGCTCATTTTTACGTTAGACCTGAAATTCAGGATATTGCAGATTTTGTAGGCGATAGTTTAGCTTTATCGCAACAAGCAGCAAAAACAAACGCTAAAATTATTGTTTTTGCAGGTGTTCATTTTATGGCTGAAACTGCTAAAATACTTTCGCCGGATAAAAAAGTTTTATTACCAGATTTAAATGCAGGATGTTCATTAGCAGATTCGGCGCCGGCGAAAGAATTTAAAGAATTTGTTGATAAATATCCAAATCATACTGTAATTTCGTATGTTAACACAACTGCAGAAATTAAGGCTTTGAGTGATATTATTTGCACTTCTTCAAATGCTAAAGAAATTGTTGAAAGTTTACCCGAAAATGAAAAAATTATATTTGGACCTGATAAAAATCTTGGAAATTATGTGAATAGTGTAACTGGTAGAAATATGGTAATTTGGCAAGGCCAGTGTCATGTTCACGATGAATTTTCTCTTGATGGAATATTGAAGTTAAAAAGTCAACATCCTTATGCTAAGATAATTGCGCATCCTGAGTGTAAAAAACCAATTCTGTTAGTTTCCGATTTTATTGGTTCAACAGCTGCATTATTAAAATATTCTTACGAAGATGTTGCTAATGAGTATATTGTGGTTACTGAATCTGGAATTTTACATAAAATGAAGCAAAAAAGTCCGAATAAAACTTTTTATGTTGCTCCTTTAGGTAATATTAATTGTGCTTGTAGCGATTGTAACTTTATGAAACTTAATACATTAGAAAAAATTTATAATTGTCTTTTAACAGAAATGCCAGAGATTAATGTTGATAAAAATTTAAGCGATAAAGCTAGCATTTCAATTAAAAGAATGTTAGAAATATCAGAAAATTTGGGACTTTAATATAAAAAATAAAATTTTATTTATATCTTAAAGTATTATAATTCAGGATATTAACTTTTGTTTTTTATTATATAAATATCTTAGATAACCGTTATGGTGTGTATTATTTATTTTGTTAACATGTTTGTTTATCTATTGATATACAATATATTAACATTTTATTTTTGTATCTTTATTATCATAATAATTAACAATTTTAAAAAAATATCTTTAAAAACATCATTTATTATTAATATAAATCATTGAAACACAGATGTTTAAAACAATAATTATGAAAATTATAGTTATTAACAATTATTCTTAATTTCGTGTTAATACAAATTAAAATCTATTTTATTATTTTTTTGAAATTTTGTCTAATATTGTGTTTTCAAACTCGGAATTAAAATAATTTTTTGAAATAATTAAAAGCAAAATGCAAAAGCAGATTTTAAAATATATTTTTTTCATTTTGATTTATTTTTCAGCATTTGAAAATTGTTTTTCGCAGGCTAATAAAGTAAATCCGAATGGTTATAATAAATTTTATTACGGCAATAATCAAATTTCGAGCGAAGGAAACATGGTTGACGGAAAACCAGATGGTTTTTGGAAAACCTACTATGTTAACGGTCAATTAAAATCTGAAGGTCTAAGAACAAATTTTCTTTTAGATAGTATTTGGGATTTTTATGATGAAATGGGAAATATTACAAAAAAAATTAGCTATGCCGAAGGTAAAAAAAACGGATATTACATCACCTATAAACTAGTTCAAGACACAGTTTTAAATAATATTATTTCATCTAAAGAGCTGTATATTAATGATTTAAAACATGGCTTATCATATTATTATTTCGATAACGGCAAACTTCATTTAAAAATTAATTATAATGCCAATTTTATGAACGGTTTTGCCATTGAATATGATGAAAACTCAATTGTAATTGCTATTTTAAGTTATCGAAACAATGTTATTGTTGCTAAAGAAAGAATTAACAGATATGATAACAATGGACAAAAATCAGGAACTTGGAAAGAGTTTTATGATAATGATAAATTAAAGTGGGAAGCATATTACAAAGACGGAAAACTTAACGGATATTTAAAACAGTACAGCGAAAATGGTAAGCTGATTTCATCGTTTAGGTATGTAAATGGCGAATTATATATTGATAAACAAAAAGAAGAAGAAAAAGCTGTTGTGAAAAATGAATATTACGAAGGTGGCAAATTAAAATCTTCCGGTGCATATATAAAGGATAAACCTATAGGCGTTCATCAAAATTTTTCAGAATCAGGAAAAATTTTATCTTCAAAAACATATTCTTCAACTGGTTGGGTTGCTTCAGAAGGTATTGTTGACAAAAAAGGTAAACGACAAGGCGATTGGACATATTTTTATAAAAACGGAACAGTAAAATCAACAGGCAGTTATAAAAACAGCAGACGTATTGATGATTGGCGATTTTATCATCCGAATGGTAATATTGAACAAAAAGGAAAATACAATAAAAAAGGAAATCTTGATGAGAAATGGATTTGGTATTTTCCAAATGGTAATATTTTGCGTGAAGAAGAATATAACAATGGTAAAGAAAATGGCTTATTTGCAGAATATACACAAGATAGCATGATTGTTTATAAAGGATTGTATAACAATGGATTACAAACAGGAAAATGGATATATCATGTAGGTGATGATATTCAGGAAGGCGAATTTAAAGAAGGTAAAAAAGACGGAACTTGGAAATGTTTTTATCAAAATAACCAATTAAGAATGATTGGTGATTACGTTGATGGATACGAAAATGGTATTTTTAAGTTTTATTATCCTGATGGCAAAATAAAAATGGAAGGTCAGTTTTCTGCAGGTGAAAGACACAATATGTGGAAATTTTACGATGAAGAAGGAATTTTAAAAACTACAATTCTTTACAAATTTGGTGAAGAAGAAAAAATAGATGGAAAAAACATTAGCGAAAAAGAAAAGAAAAATAAAAATTAAAAAACAGCTTTTGCGATTTTATAAATATTATCTGCTTTTCCCATAGTATAATAATGAACAGCAGGTGCATTTTTAGCAATTAATTCTTTCGATTGCTCAATTGCCCACTCAACACCAACTTGTCT
Source organism: Bacteroidales bacterium (assembly GCA_016937695.1). Lineage (GTDB taxonomy): Bacteria > Bacteroidota > Bacteroidia > Bacteroidales > NBLH01 > NBLH01. The sequence goes on along the minus strand of JAFGWC010000107.1, from coordinate 10,303 downwards.
AACAGCATCATTATTTTTGCATTTAACAAGTTCATTTGATAAAGCTTTTGGAATATCAATACTAAAAGTTGATGGCAGAATTGTTAAATGTTTTTGTATAGAAATAGGTTTTAATCCTGGAATAATTGGAACATTTATATCATTTTCTCTACATAAATCAACAAAATCAAAATACTTTTTGTTATCAAAAAACATTTGAGTTACAATGTAACCAGCGCCGGCTTTAATTTTATCTTTTAAATATTTTAAATCTGTTTCTATATTTGGCGATTCAAAATGCTTTTCAGGATAACCGGCAACTCCAAACGAAAAATCCATTTTTGTTGTGTTTTCTAGTTCTTCATCAAGGTAAACTCCTTTATTTAAATTTTGGATTTGATTTATTAATTCAATAGCATGAGAATGACCATTTTGCTCAGGCATAAATTCTTTATCGGCAGATAAAGGATCACCTCTTAAAACCAATAAATTTCTGATTCCTAAAAAGTGCAAATCTATTAATGCATTTTCTGTTTCTTCTTTCGAAAAACCGCCGCAAATTATATGTGGAACAACATTTACATCATTGTATTTATACTTTATTGCAGCAGCAATTGCAACTGTTCCCGGTCGTTTATGAACGGTTTTTTTTTCTAAAAGGCCTGTTTTATGTCTTTTGTATACAACTTCTTCTCTATGATAAGTAATATTTACATATTTGGGATTAAATTCCATTAATGGATCAATAACTTCATAAATAAGGTTAATATCTTTTCCCTTTAATGGTGGTAAAATTTCAAAAGAAAACATAGTTTTCTTCGAATTGTTAATATGATCAATTACTTTCATAAAAGTGTCGAAAATTTTATTCTACAGTTACAGATTTTGCTAAGTTTCTTGGTTGATCAACATTACAGCCTCTCATAACTGCTATATGATAAGAAAGTAATTGAAGCGGAACTACTGCTAAAAGTGCAGCTAGTGCTGTTTTTGATTTTGGAACTTCCAAAACATGGTCTGCCATATTTTTTATAACCAAATCGCCTTCAGTTATTACAGCTATTACAATTCCTTTTCTAGCTTTAACTTCTTGTATATTGCTTACAATTTTTTCGTATGATTTGTCTTTAGTTGCAATTACAACAACAGGCATTTTTTCATCAATAAGCGCAATTGGTCCGTGTTTCATTTCAGCCGCAGGATAACCTTCGGCATGTATATAAGATATTTCTTTTAATTTTAATGCGCCTTCTAGAGCTACAGGAAAGAAATAACCTCTTCCTAAATATAGAAAATTTGTTGCATCTTTATATAATCCGGCAATTCTCTTAAACTCATCGTTTAGTTTTAGAATTTGCTCTATTTTATCAGGGATACTTACTAATTCTTTTATTAAATTTTCATACTCTTCCTGTGTAATTTGCTTTTTTTTTCTACTTATAAGAATTGCCATCATTGCAAGTACAGTAACTTGAGCAGTAAATGCTTTTGTTGAAGCTACTCCAATTTCTGGTCCTGCATGAGTATAAACTCCTGCATGCGTTTCTCTAGGAATACTTGAACCTACAACATTACAAATACCAAGTACTAATGCTTTATTTTCTTTAGCTAAACTTATAGCAGCCAGTGTATCAGCTGTTTCGCCGCTTTGGCTTATTGCTATTACTACATCATCTTCGTAAATAACAGGATTTCTGTATCTGAATTCTGAACCATATTCTACTTCAACAGGTATGCGGGCATATTCTTCAAAAAGATATTCGCCTACAAGTCCTGCGTGCCATGATGTTCCACATCCTATTATAATAATTCTTCTAGCGTTTATAAGCCTATCCATTACGTCATATAATCCGCCTAATCTTATTTCTGTTAAATCTTTTGCAACGCGGCCTCTAAAAGTATCAAGAATTGATTTTGGTTGTTCAAATATTTCTTTAAGCATAAAATGCTCGTAGCCGTTTTTTTCTATTTCTCCTATTTCTAGATTTAATTTTTGAATTTTAGGCTTTAGCTTTATATCATCTAAAGTTTTGATTACAAGTTCATTTCTTTTTAAAATAGCAACATTGTCATTATTCAAATAAATTACACTTTTTGTGTGCTCTACAATTGGAGTTGCATCAGAAGCAATAAAATATTCATCATCACCAATTCCAATAACCAATGGACTTCCTTTTCTTGCTGCAACTAATTGCTCAGGTTCATTTTTACAATAAACAACAATTCCATATGCGCCTATAACTTTTGTAAGTGCAAGTCTTACAGCTAATTCTACACTAACTTTTCCTTTTAAATAAATAAATTCAATTAAATTAGCCAGAACTTCTGTATCAGTTTCACTTTTAAAAACATAATCTCTTGTTTCTAATTTCCTTTTTAAACGTGCATAATTTTCAATAATGCCGTTATGTATAATAGTAAAATATCCGTTTTGAGATACATGAGGGTGTGCATTTACATCATTTGGTTCGCCATGAGTTGCCCATCTAGTATGGCCCATACCAATTGTTCCGGTCAAGTCTTTGTTTGAAATAAATTTTTCTAATTCACTAACTTTTCCTTGTTTTTTATATACACTGGTTTCTCCATTTACAATAGCAATACCAGCAGAATCATATCCTCTATATTCAAGTCTTTTTAATCCGTTAATTAATATGGGACAAACTTGCTTTTGACCAATATACCCAACAATTCCACACATAATTTAAGTATTAAATTTTTAAATTCTTTGCAATAAAATAAATTTAAATCTAATAATTTAAAAACTTTGATTAATAGATATTTATTATTGATTTATTGACTTAAATTTTAGTTAATGTTAAGATTAATTTTATTCTATTTGAGTTATCTGGACCTCCTATTACTATTCTAGAAGGATTTTCATTTGCATTATTAACCATAATATAAAATCCATTATTTTCTTTTTCTCCAGATAATATTTGTTGGATAGAATGGCTTAAATCAACTCTGTATTTATTGTCTGAATAAGTTACTCCGGAGTACGTGTCGCTTGTGTAAAACTCATCTAAATAAGTCATTAATCCTTCGTCATTTATTCCAAAAATTGATATTTTTGCCGGTGCCGGATAAAGTGATTCGTAAGTGTAACTTTCATCAGCAGCTGTGAAAACTAATTCTGCTCTGTTTACAGCCCAATTTCCCTTTTCTTTTAATTCATCTAAACCTGGAGTTAAAATTTTTGATTTTAAACCATTAAAACCTTGAATGTAAATTACTGTGTCTTGCTGTGATTCAGGATTATTTAAATCTGTTAATAAATTTCCAGAACTATGATTTACTGAAAAAAGATTAGTTCTAAAACAGCTTGTTCCGATGATAAAATCGTAACTTGTTGTATCAGTTGTATTATGGTAAAATATTGTTAATTTAGTATCAGTTGAAGAAATATCAAAAATACTTATTGCTGCATCTTCGGGAGTATCTGCAGATTTTATCCAAATACCTCTGAAATAGTCGTTAAAAGTTGTGTCTGTCCAAGTTGTAGAGCTGCTGATTATTCTTTCACCGTAATCATTATCAATTGATATTGCTAATATACTATCATTATCCTTTGAGGCATAGCTATATGATGTATTTGCAATTTCGTACTTTTTTGTAATTAAATTTTGATCAAAATTGCTGTAATATATAGTATCATTAGTTAAATTATTTGAAATTTCATAAACTAATAAGCTGTGTGTGTTAATATTATTTCCATAATATATCGGTTCATCACTTTTATATCTTAAAAATAATTTTACAGAATCAACTATAGGAGTGGTACCGAAACTGGTAGCTAAACCAATTTGAGTTTGAGTTACAAAAGATGATTGCACACTTCCAAAAATTGGATCAATATAGCTACCAATAAATGCATAAATTCCTGCACTTGTAACTACAGAATCAACATTATATGTAAATGCTTCAATTTCTATTGTATCATTCGTTGAAAGGTTAATTAATTCGTTATCAGGGATTAGTCCTAATCCTATATCTGTAGCATCATTGCATGCAAAAAAAAATGCTGTAATCAGCAATATAATAAAAAATTGGTTGTAATTTTTATTTTTCATCAAATGTCTTTTTTATAAAAAAAATAGTTATTTATATTAATTTATCATAAAATTCTGAATACGAATTGACATATTCTTCTTCTGATTTATAATCTAAAACGGGTTTTTTTAAGTTATTGATATATTCATCTAAACTTTTATCTATATTAGGGCTTCCCTTAATAATAGCATCTGCGTTGTTAATAGCTAATTTGCTTAAATTTAGAAAACTAGCATCTGTAACTATTTTAGTGTCTTCAGAATTAATGTTATCAAATTTTAATTTTTTTCTAAAATTGGCGTCAAGATTTGTTTTAAAATCATCATCATAAACTGAATAAACAACTTTTGAATCTTGAAATAAAGGGTCGTCGTGATATGCTTTTTTTATGTATAATGGAATTAAAGATGTTATCCAACCATGACAATGTATAATATCGGGCGACCATCTTAATTTTTTTACTGTTTCTAAAACTCCTCTTGAAAAAAATATGGCTCTTTCATCATTATCTTTAAAAAAGTCATCTTCATTATCGGCAAACATGTTTTTTCTGTGAAAATAATCTTCATTATCAATAAAATAGACTTGCATTCTGGCTGATTGAATAGATGCTACTTTTATTATTAATGAATGATCTGTATCATCAATAATTATATTCATTCCAGATAATCTTATTACTTCGTGCAGCTGATTTCTTCTTTCGTTAACAAGACCATATCTGGGCATAAAAGCTCTAATCTCTTTTCCTAGCTCTTGTATTCCTTGAGGTAAATATCTTCCAATTTTTGACATTTCGGTTTCAGGAAGATACGGAGTAATTTCCTGAGAAACGAATAAAATTTTTGTTTTTTCCATGAATTTTGAGCAATATTTGAACATGCAAAATTAGTAAAAATTAGTGGAAATCTCAACTTAATTTAGTTATTTTGTGTTTTTAGAGTTAGTTATAAGCTATGGAAATAATTGAAAAAATTGAAATTTTAAGAAATAAACTCGAAGTTTTAAAAAAATCAGGAAAGAAAATTGGTTTTGTTCCTACAATGGGCGCCTTGCACGATGGACATATTTCGTTAATAAATTGTGCCGAAAAACAAAATGATATTATTGTTGTTAGTATTTTTGTTAATCCAACTCAATTTAATAATATTAACGATTTAACAACATATCCAAGAAATAATGATAAAGATATTGAGATTTTAAAAAAAACAAAATGTAAATTTTTATTTTTGCCTTCGGTTGAAGAAATTTATCCTGACGATAAATCTAAAGAAATAAAATATAATTTTGGATATTTAACAACTGTTATGGAAGGAAAATACAGACCTTCGCATTTTGACGGAGTTGCTTTGGTTGTAAGTAAACTATTTAATATTGTTAAACCAAATAATGCATATTTTGGACAAAAAGATTTTCAGCAATTCATTGTTATTCAACATCTTGCAAATTATTTTTTGTCAGAATTGAATATAAATGTAATTAGATGTCCAATAATAAGAGAAGCTGATGGATTAGCTATGAGCTCTAGAAATATTAGGTTAAATAATATACAAAGGGAAAGTGCTGTTTTAATTTCGAAAACTCTTTTTGAGGCGAAAGAAAAATTTATAAAACTTTCTGTTAATGATTTAAAAGCTTGGATTAATGATAAAATAAATCAAGATGAGAATCTTGTTGTTGAATATATAGAAATAGTTACAGATCCTGATTTGATAGAAATTACTGATTGGAATACAAAAGATAAAATTGTTGCTTGTATTGCTGTAAATGTTGGAGATATTAGGTTAATAGATAATGTATATTTCAATTAAAAGTTGTAATTTTGTAGCGATTATTTTTCAAAATAATGCTTAAATTTTAAATTAATTGTTAATAAAATATTAATTATCATATAATTATGAATATTGAACTAGTAAAATCAAAAATTCATAAAGTTTCAGTTACTGAAGCAAATTTGCAATATGTTGGTAGTATTACTATTGATGAAGATTTAATGGATGCTTCTAATATTATTGAAAATGAAAAAGTTCAAGTAGTAAATGTTAATAATGGCGAACGCATTGAAACATATGTAATTAAAGGCGAAAGAGGTTCTGGAATGATTTGTTTAAATGGTCCTGCTGCCAGAAGAGTTGCAGTTGGCGATATTGTTATTATTATTGCATATGCTACGATGGATTTTGAAGAGGCTAAGTCGTTTAAACCACGGTTTGTTTTTCCGGATTCTGAAACAAATATGCTTATTTAATAAGTTATATCACAACTTTGATTTTAATTAAATTCTAAATTTGAGTTCAATCCAAGTTTATTTTAGTTAGGTTTATATATAAAAATTGCCAAATTAATTGTGGGAAAGTTTTGCAATTGGTTAATCGCTAAATCACTGGAATACAGACATTTAACAATTCAACATTGTCATTTACAAAAATATTGATTATTATTTGCTAAATACTTATATCTAACTCAATTTAATATCAAAATATAAACTATGGATAAATTTGAATTATTATCAAAAAAAATAGCTTTAAACAAAGTTGAACTTCAAAGACTTGTTAATATTTACAAATTTCAATCTAAGAAAATAGTATTTAGCAACGGTTGTTTTGATATTATCCATAGAGGACATATCGAATATCTTGCAAAAGCTGCTAGTTTAGGTGATATTTTGATAATTGGCATAAACACAGACAGTTCCGTAAGAAAATTGAAAGGTGAAAACAGACCTGTTCAAGATGAAACAGCCAGAGCTTTAGTTATGGCATCCTTAAGTTTTGTAGATAAAATAATACTTTTTGATGAAGAAACTCCTTATGAACTTATTAACTATATTAAACCTGATATTTTAGTTAAAGGCAGCGATTATTCTGTTGAAAATATTGTTGGTGCCGATATAGTTTTAAAAAATGGCGGAAAAGTTGAAACCATCGATTTAGTTGAAGGATATTCTACTTCCAGCATAATTGAAAAAGCCTGTAAATAGTTTTAAATTTTTCATAGATTTTTTATAACTTGCCACGCTAATAGTTTATTAGGCATTGTTTAATTACTAATTTCCAATTACTGATTTCCAGTTTTTTTAGTTTTTAGAGTTGCTTTACAAAAAAAATGATAATTAATTCAGCTGAAAATGGCAAAAGTTAAAACTACTTTTATTTGTCAAAATTGTGGAGCAAGTTCACCCAAATGGATTGGAAAATGTTCGGTTTGTAACGAATGGAACACTTATGTTGAAGAAACAGTTACAAAAAGCGTTGGTAAATATCAGTTAGGAATTGATAATGATGAAAAAGTTAAAGCAGTAAAAATTTCAGACATTGAATATACACAAGAGCAAAGAATTGATTTACAGAACGATGAGTTAAACAGAGTTCTTGGAGGCGGTTTGGTTCCGGGTTCTGTTGTTTTAATTGGTGGCGAACCCGGAATTGGAAAATCGACTTTAATATTACAAGTTGCTCTTAATCTAAATAATTTAAAAACACTTTACATTTCGGGTGAAGAAAGCCTTCAACAAATTAAGCTTAGAGCTGATAGGATTTACAAAGGTGATTCAAATTGCTTTGTTTTAAGCGAAACCAGATTAGAAGAAATTTTTGTTCATATAAGATCTGTAGAACCAGATATTTTAGTTTTTGATTCTATTCAAACAATTTACACATCTCAAATTGAATCTACACCTGGTTCTGTAAGTCAGATTAGAGAATCTACAATGCAGATAATGAAATATGCAAAAACTTACAGCAAACCTGTTTTTTTGGTTGGACATATTACAAAAGATGGAAGTCTTGCCGGTCCAAAAGTTCTTGAGCATATTGTAGATACAGTTTTACAATTTGAAGGTGATAAGAATAATCTTTACAGAGTTTTACGTTCTACAAAAAATCGTTTTGGCTCTACATCTGAACTAGGTATTTTTGAAATGGTTGAAAAGGGTTTGAAAGAAGTAAAAAATCCAAGTGAATTGCTTATTTCCGATCATGATGAAAATTTAAGCGGAATTGCAATTGCTGCAAGTATGGAAGGAATGCGGCCGTTTATGATTGAGGTTCAGTCACTTGTGAGCTCTGCTGCTTATGGAACTCCACAACGTTCTTCAACCGGTTTTGATTTAAGAAGGCTTAATATGCTTTTGGCTGTTTTAGAAAAACGAGCCGGATTTAAACTTTCGGTTAAAGATGTTTTTTTAAATATAACAGGCGGAATAAAAGTAGACGATCCTGCTTTTGATATGGCAATTATTGTAGCAATTTTATCTTCAGATTTAGATTTTTCTATTTCTAAAGATATTTGTTTTGCAGGTGAAATTGGACTTTCAGGCGAAATACGTTCTGTTCAACGAATTAGTCAAAGAATTACTGAAGCTGAAAGACTTGGTTTTAAACAAATTTTTATATCGAAATATGCTAAGTTTGAAAAACAAGAAAATCAAAAAATAAAAATTATATCTGTTTCTAAAGTTGGTGATTTATTAAGAGCACTTTTTAGATAATATTATTTTATTAAAGCTCTTTAAATAAGCATATTACATTTTATTGGAAGTCATTTTTGAAATTTATAAAAATATGGCATTAGATTTTGATTTTAAAAATACAATAGTAAGAGAAAAACAAGCTGAATATCTTCAATTTAAAAATGGAGGTGTAAATGCTCATTTTTATGGTGCAAATGGCTTTCCTTTAGGAGTTTACACTGAATTTATTAAGAATCTTAGCAATAAATTTGATTTAACTTGTTTATCTTTAAGAGCTTGCTGGCCAAATATTGGAAATGCACCAAAACAAACAAATTGGGAAATATATGCTGATGATTTAATTGCTTTTTTAGAACAAAATTTTACCGAACCTATTATCGCAATTGGTCATTCGCAAGGAGCTACTGCTTCAATTATTGCTGCTTCAAAACGTCCCGATCTTTTTAAATCTTTAATTATTATTGAGCCTGCATCTGTTTCTAGAAAATGGGAATATATTTTAAAACTTGTTCCATATTTTATAAAAAAAACTCAGCAACCAATTAAAAGTGCATTAGAAAAGCAAGATATTTGGAACAGCAGAGACGAATTTTACAAATTTATCAGAAAAAATAAAGCATATAAAAGAGTTAGTGATAAAGTGCTTGAAGATTTTGCAAAATTTGGTTTAGAAAAAACTGAAAATGGAAAATTTAAGCTAAGTTTCTCTTTAGAGTGGGAAGCAGCAAATTATTCGATTGCGCCATCTATATGGAAATATCTTAAAAAAATTAATTTACCAATACAAGTAATTGCCGGAAAACCTTCAATATTTTTCAGTAATGAGTTAAGAGAAAAATGGAAACAGATTGCGCCAAACTCGTTAATGTCTGTAAATGAGCAGTTTGGACATTTATTTCCTTTGGAAGCTCCTGAAATTTGTGCTGATTTGATTAAGATTTAATCAAATTTAGCTTTGGATTTAAATTGATTTGAAAAGAGCTAATTATTCTGTTGTTGCCATTTTTTTTCTGTTTGTTTCTTCATTGCATTCACTTCTTGCATCAATTACAGTTTCCCATTTTTTGCCACTAAAGAAGAAATAATCATTTTCATCAGTATCAAATACAATAAACCCTTTTCTTGGTGGATTATTAAATAATTGATTCCATTTTTCTGTGCGTTCTAAAGTGGTCATTTTCTGCATCATAACTGCATTTCTTTTAGAAGTAATTTTGCTGGTTTTCATATAAACAGATGCATTATCACTGCTGCTGTTTATTGCCAAATCCTGACTTAATAAATTTGAAGAGATTAAGAAGGCGGCTGCTAAAATTATTATTAAAGTTTTCATGACGTTTATATTTAGAAATTTTGATAAGTTTTATTTGTATAAAGGTCGTGGAAAACTGATACAGGAAATAGAGTAAAATTACTTATTAAAAAAGTTCATTAATAAATTAGGTGATTTTACCTATTTTAAAGCAAATTGTGGATTTTAGAACTTGCTTTTTACATTATTGTATTCAAGTTTGCTTCGTAATCCAATTGTAAATCTTCGTGCAGCGTTAATAGAATTTTTTTAATAAGTGATATTTGTCTGTCGTAAATATTAAGAAGCGTTACATTTTTATAAATTGATGGACTCATATTTTTAAGTTCCGAACAAAAATAAATCAATAATTCAATTTCTGTTTCTTTCTTTTTAGAATATCTGATGTATTTTTTAATATTTCTATTGATACATTGTTAAAAATAAATTTATCTAAATTATCTGAAAGTCAGTTATCGGAAATTGAAAAAGGATTTGATGTTTTTATAAGT
>JAFGWC010000106.1 GCA_016937695.1 Bacteroidales bacterium | reverse complement strand
TTTACTCTTTAAAAAACGAGCTTAAAAATTTGCGAATATTCCAAATTTCAACACCTTGCTTTTCGTCTATAGTAAGTTCATCTGCTGTTACAACTATTTTTCTGAAGTTATCAGTTATCAACAAAAGGTTTCCGATTTCTCGTACACGTACATTTTCATCGGCAAGCGATAATGTTACTTGTATATATATTCGTTTATTATTTTTATCGCAAACAAAATCAATTTCCTTATCACCTAGTTTTCCAATGGTTACATCATAATTGTGAATAAGTAAATGCAATAAAATAATATTTTCTAGCATTAGACTTACGTCGTTATGTTTATATCCATTAAAAGCATTGCGAAGTCCCAAATCGTGAAAATAAATTTTTTCGCCGATTTCAAGAATACGTTTTCCCTTTAAATCGTTACGTTTTAATACAAAAATTAAAAATGCATTTTGCAAAAACGATAAATAATCAAGAACAATATTGTTTGAAAACGAAATACGTTGTGATTTTAAATAATCTGTTATTTTTTTTGCCGAAACTATTTGTCCAATATTATCAGCAATATACAAACAAAGTCGCTCTATGAATGCAACATTTCTGATACTATGTCTACCAATTATGTCTTTAAATAAAATACTGCGAAAAATATTTTTAAGATAATCATAAACAATAGATTCGTCAAGTTCTAGGTGTACCAAATATGGTAAACCGCCAAATTTGATGTAATTATTAAAATTTTGAGTTGTGTTTTCTAATTTATGAAAATTCAAAAATTCATTATATGACAAGCTATACATCTGAATTTCAATATATCGTCCGCTTAAATATGTAGCTAATTCGCCAGACAGCAAATGAGCATTACTTCCGGTGCAATATATATCCCAATTTTGTTTAGTTTGTAAATGTCTAAGAGCTTTTTCAAATTCTTCAATATCTTGTATTTCATCAATAAAAATAGCATGCAAGTTTTCATTTTGACGTTTTGATTCTGCATATGTAACTAAATCAGAATAATTTTGCAATGAGTCAAATTCCAAATCTTCTTTATTTATATAGATAATAGGTATTTCGGGATAATTTTTAATAAACAAATTACTAATTTGTTTGAGAAAAAAACTTTTTCCAACACGACGTTGACCTACAATAACTTTTATTAAATTTTTACGAATATATGGTTCTATTCTTTTTAAATATATTGAACGTTGAATATTTTGCATTAGATTAGTTTTTATCATAATAAATACTTTTGCAAAAATAAGAAAAGTTTTGAATATAATCAAAACTTCATTGTATTAACTCTTTCATTTTTTTCTAATTATCTGTTCATTTTTTTGATTTTCCCTTTTTCTCTATATACATTAAAGTAAATATATAATAATTGCAGTTTAGCCCTAGTATTTTAATCAAGCTAAACAAATTACATTAAAAAAATATTAATTTTCGGGAAATAATTATTAAAATAAATTATGTCTGAAATATTTTAAACTTCATTTATTTTTTTGGGGAATAGTAAATTTAAATTGGCTGCCTTCATTTAATTTGCTGATTACTTTAATTTTACCACCATTTTTTTCAATAAATTCTTTACAAATAATCAGTCCTAATCCTGTTCCTTTTTCGTCCAAAGGGCCATAAGATAAATTATCAGAATCTATTCTGAACAGCTTATTCAAATGTTCTTTTTCAATTCCAATACCGTTATCTTTTATACAAACTTCTGTAAATTCACTTTTTTCCTTAACAATAATTGAAATATCGCCACCTTGTTTAGAAAATTTAATTGCATTGTTAATAATATTTCGAATAATTGTATTTAGCATTATGTAATCAGCATAAACAAAATATTGTTTTTCAGGAACCCCTGTAATACTGATGCCTTTTTTATGAGCTTTATTTGTAAGTTGCTCTATTGTTTGAACAATAACGCTTCTTACATCAACAATTTCAGGACTAAATTCTAATTTGCCTGACTGCATTTTAGACCAAATCAATAAATTATCAAGTAATTTTATCCCTAATTTAGCAGACTCTCTAATTGAAACAATAAATTCTTTTCTTTTATCATCATCCCATTTATCATAATTATCAGTAAGTATAGAAGAAAGGCCAGTTAATGATGAAAATGGAGATTGTAAATCACGAGCAATAATTGAAAAAAAACGATCTTTTGTTGCATTAGCCTCTTTAAGTTTCATTTCACTTCTAAGCCTTGTCTCTTCAATATATTTTCGTTCAAAAGAAGTGGAAATTATATTACCAAAAGTTTTTAAAAGTACAATTTCATTATTTAGCCAATCTCTTTTTTTTCTACATTCTTCTAGACTAACAAAACCAACATGTTTATCTCTTAAATAAATTGGGATTATAAGCAATGCCTTAACATTATATATTTCAAGAAATTTTAATGGTCTTAGATACTTATCTTCAGACATATCGCTGATTTTAAGTATTTTTTCTGTCATAGTTTCAACAATAATCGGGTGTTGTCTGTCAAATGGTATTTCTGGTAAGTTATTTATTTTTGGATTAATGCCTTTAGCGCACCATTCATAAGTAATTCGTGTTATTTTTTCTTCAAAATAATTTTCAAAAATCGAAACTCTACTAACATCAACGAATTCTCCCAGCAATTCAATAACTTCATTTACTTTATTTGCAAAAGTTTCTTCATGATTAAATGTTGTAGCAATTTTAGAAAATAATTCTTGTTGTTTAAACAAAACATATAATTTTTTTTCTTCTTCTTTCCTTTTAGTTATGTCATAAGCAACTGTTAGCTTTGCATTTATATTATCGTCCCACTTAATTATTTTCTCATGAACTTCGAACCATTGATTATTAAATTCATTAAAAAAATCGCGTGCAAAATGGTTATTATCTAAATTTGTTTTTGTTATTTTATCTATAATACAAAATGGGCATTTACCTGTCTGATTTTTCTGTATAAATTTCCAACATAACTTCCCAGTAATGTTTCCGTATGTTTCAATAGCTTTTTTATTCAGATATATTATTTTAAAATTGCTTATATCTGTAACGTAAACAATTGCGTTCATCTGATCTAAAACCATTTCTATATCCGGTTTCAGTTTGCTTTCGGTAACCATACTTTTACCTGCTAATGTTGACATTTCTGCATTTTTGATAATCATAATATATTACACTTTTTAAAAACAAAAAGTTTTATATATAGACTAAAATATTTCAAATACTGTTGCTTTTAATTTGAAATTAAAAATATTAAAGAAATATTTTATATCAAAAATACTTTGACCACATAACAAAAAACCGGTTTGAATGAATATTCAAACCGGTTAAATCTTTTAATTTTAGTTATTTCCTAATATTAAAGGAAGTCCATCTTTACTACTTCCTACAACAATAACTTTAGAATTAGGTGAATTTGCTAGTTGCAAAGTAGCTTCTATACCTCTCATTTTAAGAAGCTCTGGAGTTAAACTACTGTTAATCACTTTATTAGCTTTTGCTTCTCCTTCTGCTGCAATAATTTTTCGTTCAGCTTCTGATTTTTCTTTTTGTAAGATAAATATATAAGCTAGAGATTCTTGCTCGGCTCTTAATTTTTTTTCAATTGACTCTTTAATTTTTTCAGGAACAGCAATTGATCGAATAAGAACCGCTTTTAAATCAATATTATTCTGATTATTTCTTAAAACACTGTCAGTTTCACGAACAATTTCAGCTTCAACTTCTGCTCTTCTTGTAGAATAAATTTCTTCAGCTGCAAATCTACCCATTACTTTTCTAACCTCAGAACGTACTTCAGGAATTACTAATTTATTTACATAGTTTACTCCAAATTTTTCATGTAAGAATCCTATTTTATCAAACATTGGATTAAATCTAACAGAAATATCAACATGCACTGATAATCCATTTTTATCCAAAATATCCATAGTTTCATCTACCTTTTGCTCTTTAACATCATAAATAATCATTTCGTTCCAAGGCGCAACTATATGAAGTCCAACGCCATAAACATTAACTTTATCCAATTCGTTACTTAAAGGTTTAAATAATATTCCTTTTTCTCCCGGTTGAAGAGTATAAAAAATATTACTACTTAAAATTATTATTGCAATTACTCCAATTACAATTACCACAATAAATGTAGCCGATAGTTGTTTTTTCATATGCCTACTTTTTAATTTATTATTTAATTTAGATAAAATTTGTGCCAATTATTATTATAAAGAAAAGAAAATATTCGACTAAAAGCAATTTTTCGACAATTTGTAAAAAGCAAAAAATTGTAAACTACAGATAATCAATATTATGCATAAACAAGAAAAATTGTTGGCCTTTTATTAAAATCAGGTGTTTTTTTTGACCATTCTTCGATAGATTTTGTTTTTATATATTCTGTTTCCAAAGTAATATCTGCGGCAACACACAGTTTTGTAGTTGGCGCTAAATTATCAATCATAAACTTCAATAGTTGCATATTTCTGTATGGAGTTTCTATATAAATTTGAGTTTGAGCTTCTTTTCTAGATCTCAATTCATCATTTTTTAATTGCTTTAGTTTTTTAATATTATCAACTGGCAAATAGCCTTTAAAAGCAAAATTTTGTCCATTCATTCCGGAAGCCATAAGTGCCAATAAAATTGATGATGGTCCCACTAAAGGAATTACATCAATATCTATTTCATGAGCAATTTTCACAATATCTGCTCCAGGATCAGCAACTCCCGGACAGCCAGCTTCAGAAATTATTCCTATATCAAAACCTGATAATGCTGGTTTTAAAAATGTTGAATATTCTTCAATATCTGTGTGTTTATTCAATTCAAAAAACTGTAAATCATCAATTTTAGTTTTTATTTCTGATTTTACTAAAAATCTTCTAGCAGTTCGTACATTTTCAACAATATAATATTTTATATTATTTATTAAATCTAAATTAAAACCTGGTAAAACTCTGTCTAATTCCGAATCGCCTAATGTTGTTGGTATTAAAAATATTTTCCCTTTTTTCATCAGAATATAATTTAATTCTTTTATTTGGGCTGAAAACACCCTGATAATTTATCAAGTAATTTAGCTATCAAATGCTATAATATTCATCCGTGTTTGTGATTGTACACTATCATGGGTGTTTCATATGTTTTTTCTAAAAAAACAAAAATAGCTAAAATATTTTTAAGAATTTAACCTAAAACCTTTAGTTAAATATAGAAAAAGAGGAATTAAAAATGAATATTAACATATTCATTTTTAATTCCTCTTTCCTTTTTAATAAAAGTACTGATTAGATTAAAATTTATATGTTATTCCAACACCAAAAATTTCTTTAAATTGTAACTTAGGACCAGTAATATTACCTTCATCATTAGTGTTTTTTATATCATCATCATAAATCATATGCATACTAATATTAGTAGATAAAAACTTATTAACTTTCAATGTAATCAACATTTGTAAGTCAACATCAATATTTCCGAGATTTTCATTATAATTTGAGAAAAGTTCTAATTTAGAAATTAAGTTTACATTTTTAAAAATATCTTTAGAATAAGCCGCTTTTAAAGTACCACCAAATTCATATCTCACAGTTTCTCCTGGTTCTACTCCATAGGCACCATAGAATGAAAGAGTATCATCCCGAACAAAAGTTGATTTTCCACTTAACGGACCAATAAATAAACTAAAGTCCTTATTTGGGGCATAATTCATACCGATAGCTATATTTAAATATCCTGGTGCCATAAATTCAGAAATTTTATTTCTTGTTTTTGCAACATCATCATATTCAAAACCTTCGGCAAACTGACTTTTAAAGCTTACAAGAGAACTATAATACCATTTGTTAATTGCTTTGTAACTAAATTTAGAACTAATTTCTAAATTATCATCGGTTTTTCTATTATCAGTATTATTTTGATTCAAAAAACCATAAGCTACACCTAAATCATTATCCCACATTAAATTTTTCGCCTTATAGTCATAACTAACTGCAAATAAGCCATTTAAAGACACCGAGTTTTCACCACCAGCAGCCCAATTTGAAAAACTAACTTGTGAAAAAGTAAAAGAACCTATTCCATTAAATTTCCATCCTAAGGTAGAATCTGGCACTTCATTTTCCTGAGAAAAAGAATTTATGTTAATAATTGTAAAAAAAACAATTGCACTAAAAATTAAAAAAATCTGTTTCATATCTGTTATTTTATAATTAATAAATTCCGCTTATTATATAAGTAATTCTGTATTTTATAAAATAATAAATTTAGCATTTTTTATTTTAAATAAATAAAATAAAAAAAGAATTTTTGATGAAATAGTCTTTTAATTATATTAATATTTTTATTCTTGAATTAAATAACAAATTGCTACATTTGCGACTTGTTTTTATTAAATACTTAATTATTAACATTTTGAAATAAATTTTAAAATGGCAGACATAAAAAAACTAAGTCAACCAAAAGAATTATATATTCTATTTTTCACAGAAATGTGGGAAAGATTTAATTACTACGGCATGCGTGCCCTTTTAGTTTTATATATGGTTTACGATTTATTTGTAAACAAAAGAGGTTTTGGCGATACTCAAGCATATGCAATATATGCTGCATACGGTTCATTAGTTTATGCAACGCCTTATATTGGTGGAATTATAGCAGATAAATTTTTAGGCTACAAAAAAAGCATCATTTTTGGTGGTATAATAATGGCAGCAGGTGAATTTTTAATGATGGTTCATAGTGAATTTACATTTTATATTGCTCTTTCACTAATAATTGTAGGAAACGGATTTTTCAAGCCAAATATTTCAAGTATAGTAGGCGGTTTATATGATGATGATGATCCTAGAAGAGATGGTGGATTTACGATTTTTTATATGGGTATTAATTTAGGAGCAGCAATTGCACCAATATTAACAGCCTTAGTAATGGATATTTTCGGTTTCCAATATGCATTTGGTTTAGCCGGTTTAGGAATGATAGCTGGTTTAATTACATTCATAAAAGGTAAAGCAAAACTTGGTGATAACGGTAATCCACCTTCGATTGAGTTATTACAAAGGAAAGTATTGGGTTTATTAAAAACCGAATATGTAATATATACTGCTTCATTTCTAGTTGTCCCAATATTCATGTTGCTTTTATTTTATTATAAAGTAATGGAGGTAATATTCCCAATGTTTGGAATTTTTGTTTTAGCAACCTTAATATATAACGCAATTAAATTACCAAAAGTAGAAAGAGAAAGACTTTTTGTTGTAATAATATTGGTTCTTTTTAGTGTTATGTTCTGGGCATTTTTCGAACAAGCAGGTAGTTCATTAACACTATTTACAGAATTAAATATAGACAGATGGGTTGGAAATTGGCAAGTTCCTACTCCACTTTTCCAATCGGTTAATGCATTCTTTATCATACTATTAGGTCCTGTTTTTGCTGCTACATGGATTAGATTAAATTCAATTGGCAAAGAACCGTCAACACCTTTAAAATTTGCAATTGGACTTTTATTTATAGGTTTAGGATTTGGCTCGTTAGTTTGGGGAGCTTCTTTTGCACAAAATGGCTTAGTTCCGATAGTATTTATTGTTTTAATATACTTTCTTAACACAGTTGGAGAATTATCTTTATCGCCTGTAGGTTTATCAATGGTAACAAAACTATCACCTAAAAAAATTGTAGGTATGGTTATGGGTTCATGGATGCTTGCAGTTGCATTTGCTCAATTCTTTGGCGGAATGATTGCTCAATATACATCTACCGACGAATACATGGAAAAAAGCATTAATTACACTCCAAAATTAGGTGCTAAAGGTAACGACAAAATTATTTTCAGAGCTTTTGACAGTGAAGGTAATAAATCAGAACCAATAGAATTAAACATTGAATTAATTA
The DNA here is from genome assembly GCA_016937695.1 of Bacteroidales bacterium. Classification (GTDB taxonomy): domain Bacteria; phylum Bacteroidota; class Bacteroidia; order Bacteroidales; family NBLH01; genus NBLH01. Next base: position 24,983 of record JAFGWC010000106.1, on the reverse strand, counting down.
AAGATGTGAAATTAATTGGGAATGATTTTACTGCTGAAACTTTTTATGTTAGAAAAAGCATTAAACCAAATGAATCAATTGATTTAAACTTAAGAATAAAAAATTTAGATCCTCTTGGTGATTTAACAAAAATAAAAATTAACAAAGAACCAGTAAATGGAACAATTAAAGTTGAAGGCGACAATTTAACATATAAACCAAATGCTGATTTTACAGGCACAGATACAATTTGTTATAATATGCAAGAGCTTGTAAATGGAGAAGAAATCCAAACAGTTAAAATAATATTAACTGTTGATAATCAGAAAAATCACACACCTTTGGCAATGGTAAAAAACATTTCAGCTAAAGTTTGGCAAAAGCCATGGTATACAAACTCAGCAATGAAAATTAATGTTTTAGATTATATTCAAGATGCTGATGGTGATAATTTAGATATTGAGATTATAGAAAATCCTGATATAAAGAAAGCTACAGCTAATGTTCAAAGCAATTTAAATACATTTGTTGGACCAAATAAAACCATTCATATTTACTCGGCTGTATTTAAAATGCTAGCTATTACAGCAATAGCAACAGCACTTTTATTACTTATGCTAGTTCCGATATTGAAAAAATGGATGCATGGAATTAATTAAAAAAGCAAAATATATTTAATTAAAAAAGCTTTATTGTTTAAAACAGTAAAGCTTTTTTAATATTTCATTTTCAGATAGTTATCTATCAAATTTTCTTTATTTTATATATTTTATTCGAAATATTTATTAGCAAAATTAACTAAATAAAGTTTTTCAACAGGCCTTGTAAATGCTGTATAAAGCCATCTGTAATACTCAATATTTATCATATCATCATTAATATAACCTTGATCAACAAAAACAACTTTCCACTGTCCACCTTGGGCTTTATGACAAGTAATTGCGTATGCAAATTTTACCTGAAGTGCATTAAAGAACTTATTTTCTTTAACTTTTTCAAATTGTTTCTTTTTAGGTTTAATATCAACATAATCGTCTAATACAGAATAAAATAACTTTTTATTGTCTTCTTGATTTAAAGATGCTGTTTCGATATCAAGAGTATCTAATAATATTTTCACATCAATCTCAACATTTTCATAATCTACAAATTTTACTCTAACATCGGCAAAATGAAAATCATATAATTCATGAAATTCATATATTTTAATAATTTCAACAATATCACCATTAGCAATAAACTCCATGTCTTCAAGAGCTTCAGCCCAAAAATAATTATTTTTAACAATCATTAAAAAATCACCTACTGTAATTTTGCCTTCTTTGTATAAAACTGTTCGTCTAATGCCTTCATTATACTTATTTGCTCTCTTATTAGAACGATTTACAATAATAACATCATTTAAGCCATATTTATCATACGAACTTGAAATTTCATCAATTAAATCTTCTCCTGAAATACGTTTAAAATCATTAAACTGAACTGAAAGTTTTGGAACCTTAAATTCATTAAAGCTATCGAGTAAATTTTGTCGAAGCAAAGTAGCATTATAAAGTATTCCTGACTCAGCAGATTGACGAACAACCTCATTAAGAACAATTTCCATAACATCTAAATCATATTCTTCAAGAACAAACTTATCGAGTGCTGGACTAATATTTAAACCAACAGGAGGCAATTGAGCTGTATCTCCAACTAAAATGAGGCTACAATTTACGCCTGTATAAACATATTCGATTAAATCATCTAGAAGTTTTCCACTTCCAAACACAGAATTTTCGAAACTAGAATTAGATATCATTGAAGCTTCGTCAACAATAAACCAAGTATCTTTATGTAAATTTTTATCAAGAACAAAAACACCAAATCCATCATTAGCAGATTTTTGTCTATAAATTTTTTTATGAATAGTTTTAGCTTGAAAAGATGAAAAATTACTAAATACTTTCGCAGCTCTTCCTGTAGGAGCAAGCAATACAGATTTAATTTTTAATTCTGCCAAGCTTTTAACAACTGCACTAATAGAAGAAGTTTTTCCAGTACCGGCATATCCTTTTAATAAAAAAACACGATTTGGCTTAAAATCAGAAATATATTCAGATAGCTCATCAAATAAAAAATTCTGATTATTTGTAGGATTATGATTTAAATTTTTTTCGAAAGATTTTTTTAAATGTTCTTTAATCATATAAATAAAAATTCTTAAAAAAGCACTGCAATATAAGCTAAAAATGAATATTATAAAATAAAAATAACAAAGCAAAGAGAAGAATAAAAAAATAATTAATTAAAAAAATTGAGCTTTAGGCAGTAAAAATAATTTTTTTTATATTTTTGCATCAAACATACTAAAATTAATAAGATGAAAATTGCAATTAAACTTATTTTATTGACTGTAATAGTTGTATTAGCATATTTTTTATGGGATAGCATTGATAAACCTATTCGTTTTGAAAAACAAAAAGATAAAAGATATAATGCAACCATACAAAAATTAAAAGATATTAGAACAGCAGAATTAGCATATTTAGCTGTTCATGGTAAATTCACCGGAGATTTTGACACATTGATAAATTTTGTAAAAAATGACTCAATTCCATTAGTAAAAGCAATAGGTAGCGTTCCAGACACGTTAACAGAAAAAAAAGCTTTAAAATTGGGAATAATAAGCAGAGACACTTCATATATAAGTACTCTTGATTCTTTGTTTTCTGTAGAATATCAAATAGATTCATTATCTGTTATTCCTTTTTCAAAAGGTGAAAAATTTACTTTAAGTGCAACAATCTTACAAATAGGCTCAAAAGTATCTGAAACAAAGTTACAAGTTCCTGTTTTTGAAGCTAAAGCTCTTAATCGCATTATACTAAAAGGGCTTGATAACCAATTGAGAATCAATTTAGATGATGAAGCATTAAAAATGGATAAATATCCCGGATTAAAAGTAGGCTCGCTTACTACAAATATAAATAATGCAGGAAACTGGGAATAAAAGATTAATTCATAAAATATATTGAGGCTCCTTAATGGAGCCTTTTTTTATTTTTGATATTAATTTGTTAAATTTGGCTTAATATTTGGCTTAAACAATAAAAAATATTGAATTATAAACTATAAAAATGAAAGATTTTGCCTTATTTCACGATTCATTTGTTCTTACAAAGACATCTACGTATCATTTAAGTATTATGCTTAATCAGAGTGGATACTCATATTGCATCGTAGATTCAGTTAGAAAAAAGTGTGTAGCAATAAAAAATGTGAATTTTGGAAAACTAGATAGCAAAGATGACTATTATCAGCAAATTGAAGACTATTTAAAAAAAGATGCATTTTTAGCAAAACAGTATAAAAGCATTGATTTTATTTACGCTACGGAAAAATCAACTTTGGTTCCGATTAAACTTTTTGATAAAAGAAGACTAAAAGAACATTACAGTTTTGTCGAACAATTAAATGAATACGAAGAACTTCATTTTAATAAGTTAAACAGAACTAATGCAGTAAATGTTTTTAGTATTCCATCATTCATAACTACTTTAATGGTTAATAAATTTCCTGAACTCAGGTTTTATCATCAAGGAAGTACTTTTGTAGATAATACTCTAAAAAAAAGCAAAGAGGTTGGAAATGTTATAGGAATTATGGTTTTCGACACTTTTTTTGATTTAGCATTATGTAAATATGAAAATTTAATTTTATATAGCAATTTTGAATTTAAAACGGAAAGTGATTTTGTGTATCACATTATTAATGTATTGCAACAAATGACAATTAATTCTAAAGACGCCCAAGTTTATTTATCAGGCAATATCGACAAAGATTCTAAACATTATAAGTTAATTTCAAAATATATCAGTAATATAAAATTTGTAAAAATTTCAGATAATTCAGATTGTCAATATCCATTTAAAGAAATTCCTGAACATTACTTAACTAACCTTCTTAATATTGAATAATGAGGATTGTTGGAGGTAATAACAAAGGTAGAAAATTTGAGCCGCCAAAATTTTTCAAAGCCAGACCAACAACCGACTTTGCCAAAGAAGCTCTTTTTAATCTAATTTCAAATAAAATTGATTTAGAGGGCAAATCAGCCCTTGATTTGTTTGCCGGAACCGGAAGTATAAGTTATGAATTTTTATCAAGAGGATGTTCATTTATAAGGTGTGTAGATATAAGTAATAAATACTTAATGTATATAAAAAACACAGCAAATTTAATTTCGCCTGAAAAAGAAATAATACATACAACAAAATCGGATGTATTTAAATTTTTGCCAAAACATGAATTAAATTACGATATAATATTTGCAGATCCGCCTTATAATTTAATTAATTTAGAAGATTTAGCAGATTTAATATATGAAAATTCTACTTTAAAGGAAAAATCGATAATAATTATAGAACATTCTAAAAATACTAACTTCTCTACACACCCAAGATTTGTTGACAAAAGAAGTTATGGAAGTGTAAATTTCAGTTTTTTCGAATAATTTTTTTACTTTTTTTTTGGTAGCAAAAAAAATAAATATATCTTTGCATCGCTTTTAACAAAAGCATTTATTGGTTTGGTAGTTCAGTTGGTTAGAATGCCGCCCTGTCACGGCGGAGGTCGCGAGTTCGAGTCTCGTCCAGACCGCAACAATAAAAAGTAAACCCTTGTTAGTCAAATGATTAGCAAGGGTTTTTTAATTTAGTAGAACTGAAAATTAAAATCATGTTATTAATAATAAATCTAATTGCTTGAAATACCTTTAGAACTTAAGAACTATCCTAAAAGTATTCTGTTTAGATTTAATAACCAAAAATTTCTCTCTCAAACAAAAGCATTATAAATTTTCATTGTCATTTAAATTCCACAAAGTTTTATTATTGAGTATACTTTATATTTTAATTATATTATTTATTTACCTATTTTCTTTAATTTAATTTGTTGTTTAAATTTGCAATTACAGATTTATTGTCTTTCAATATTTCAATTAATTTTTCATTAAATAACTTAACTCCATATTGATTTAAATGATTTGAGTCGTAGAAATAAAGAGAGTCGTTTAAATTTAATATTTTATTAAAATTATAGTATTTTGAATAATTACTCATTATACTATCAAAATCACTATTGTTTATATAACTATTATTCAAAGAAGGTGTAACTGGCGCATTTACAAGAATTAATTGAATCCCTTGCTTATTTATAAAGTCAACAATTTCATTAAATTCACTAAACTGAGTTTCATTAAAAGTCCAATTCTTCATTGGATATTCAACATGCTTGAAAAATTTAATTTCTTTTTCAACAAATCCACCTGAAATATATTTGTCGTCTCCCTTTTTTATTGGCTCAATATATGAAGAATTTAGATTTAAAGCATTTCTTATCATACTATATAATAGTGTGTTATAAACTACAATGTGATTTAATTCAAAAGCCATTTTGATTGAATTAAAATTATTCTTTTCATTAGATATGATATCTAATGCTGATTCCACTCCATCAATAGAAAATGTTAAAGGATAAACTTCATAAATTATAAGCTTTGGTTTTAATTTAGTCAAATATCTTTTCAATAGTACTTTGGTTTGAATTGGTGTTTGAGAGCTAGAACCTAAATTAAAAGTATTAAATCCATTCTTTTTAAATATTCTTGTGTCAATACCTCTATATGATTTAGATGAACCTAGAAAAAGTATATCTAAATTTGTTACATTTTTAACTTCACTCAACCTTGTATACATATGTCCATATGCACCTAATCTATAATTAAGATTGGGTTTAAATATTGAAGGCAAAAAAAGAGCACAAATGTAGAATATTGAAAAAAATATTACAAACAGCAATAAGGAAGTTATAAATTTTTTCATAAAGCTCTTAGAATTGAAAATAAATAAACGGTGTTTCTGCAGTCTGCATAAACATTCCAATAGTAAAAATGATAAATGAATATAAAGTCCATCTAACTGGTCTATTCCATTTGGATTCAATTTTACTTATTGCAAATTGACCTTCTCTGCCAAACCATTCAGTAAATACAAATATTACAACAAGAATTATTATTATTAAAGCTTTCTCGGTTCCTTCAAATCTTGGGATTGTAAAAAGTGAAGGAGACAAAATTTCAGAAATGTAGCTTATTGCGTGCCCAATGTTATTTGCTCTAAAAAAAATCCATGCAAAAACAGTTAATCCAAAAGTTAGCAACATAAAAGACATTTCTTTAATACTAGGAAAGAATTTACCTTGAGCTACTGTTTCCATATTATTGCGGTTTTTATTTGTTATTAAAAGTGGTAAAAAGTAAATTGCATTCAATGCTCCCCAGACAATAAATGTCCAATTAGCACCATGCCAAAATCCACTGACAATAAAAATCGCAAAAGTATTTCTAATTTTCATCCAAGTACCGCCACGACTACCTCCTAATGGAATATATAAATAATCACGAAACCAAGTTGATAGAGAAATATGCCAACGTCTCCAAAATTCTGCAATATCTCTTGAAAAGTATGGAAAGTTAAAATTTCTCATCAGTTCAAATCCGAAAAGTCGGGAAGTTCCAATTGCAATATCTGAATATCCAGAAAAGTCGCCATAAATTTGAAAGGTAAAAAATAATGCACCAAGCACCAAAGTGCTACCAGAATAGTCTGCAGAATTATTAAAAATCAAGTTTGCATATTCAGCACAGTTATCGGCAATTACAATTTTCTTAAATAAACCCCAAAGTATTTGTCGCATTCCGTCAACGGCTTTTGAATAATCGAAAGTTCGCTTTTTATAAAATTGCGGAAGTAAATGTGTAGCTCGCTCTATTGGTCCAGCAACCAATTGAGGGAAAAAACTCACAAATGCCGAAAAAGCAATAAAGTCTTTAGTTGGCTCAAGTTTTCGTTTGTAAACATCGATACTGTAACTTAGAGTTTGGAATGTATAAAAGCTAATTCCAACAGGCAAAATAATGTTTAGTGAATTTGCTTTTATTTGGGTTCCAAAAAATGAAAATGCAGTTATAAAATTGTCTAAGAAAAAGTTGTAATATTTAAAGAGTCCAAGAAAACCAAGATTTACAAGAATACTTATCCAAAGTAGAGTTTTCCTTTTTGTTTGATTATCTTCATTTTTAAGTCCAAGTCCAACGGAATAGTCAATAATTGTGCTAAATAGGATTAATGATAAAAATCTCCAGTTCCACCATCCATAAAATAAGTAGCTTGCTGCGAATACTAGAAAATTCTGAAGCTTTAGATTTTTGTTTGTTACAAACCAATAAAGTATAAATACAATCGGTAAAAATATAGCAAAGTCTACTGAGTTAAAAAGCATTCTCGCTGTCTTTTGTTTTAATGTTTACTACTTGCTCTCTCATTTTTGTCATAGTACAAATATTTTAGCTATACATTGTGTACAAAAAATCTACATGCATCCAAACTGTTATGAATAACATAATAAACCAATTTTTCTTCGAAAGGATTTTATTAATTGCCAAAGTTATTATTTTTTCATAAAAAATTATCAACACTTTTATAATGTGTTGCGCACAATAATATTTTTAATTTATGAAGCTGACTTGTATATGTTTGCGATAAAAATATTGCAAACATACAAGACAGCCTCTTTTTATTTTTTTTTACTAATTTAATTTATGTAACGCAAATACTAATGGTGTTCTAGTTCGCCGGGTAATTTTTTAACTTTAAAATGTTCGGCTTTTTGTTTTATAATCATTTTGTACCAATCATTACTATATCCGGGTTGATTTAATTCTGGAGTAACATATTTATAATTTTCAGGTACAGCAACTCTGGTTTTAATGTTTCCATCCATATATTTTGTAAATAAATATGCATATAAATTTTGCCATTCTTTTACCATATTATTTGCTTGATTTACTGAATAATCAGAAATAAAATCAATAGCTAAATTTTTATCTTTTTTGTAAAGTTCGTTAGCAGCTATATCTATTGCAGGTTGAAGTGCAATATATTTATCTTCAAGTTCTTTTTGTTTCTTTTCTATTTCGGGATGTATAGCATTATATCTTGTGTAAGCAAAGTTAGAAACCTGATTAAAAACCCAGAATGCTGAGTACGAGAAATCCATTAATGAACCATTTCCAACTGCAAAAGTCTCAGGAATTTTTTTAGTTGAGCTATAAATAGGCACATAAACTGTGCTTGAAGCATCGTCAACGCCAAACCAGAATATTCCGCCAATTGGATTAGCAGCAGTATTTCTACTTTCTGCAACAAAAGAAAATCCGGTTTGCTGAGTTGAAATTGCTCTTTCGTTGCAATATTCAACGCTGTCAACTTCCCAAGTTAATGGTCGCCAACGATAAGGATTTGCATATGGACCTGCACCAACGTCTTTTGTCATATCTAAAACTGTTCCTTCAAAATGGTCTCTCATTAATGCCATTACATCTTGAGTTGTGATTTTTTTATCGGGTTTAATCCATAAGGGCATTGGGTTATTAGGATTATCGCCAATCGCAAAATCTTCGTATTTGTCCATCGAACTGTTTACTTTACGAAATCCTGCCCAAACTCTTGCTTCGCAAAATCTTAAACCGCCATAATCTGGTGGTGCATAAGCATCAACAAAACTGAAGTTTTTATCTTTTTTATCAGTAAAATAGCCTTTTTCTCTGGCAAAAGAAATTATGTCTTTAGCATATAAAGTATTTTCAGGATCGTCTAGCGGAAAATTTCTAATACGAGATTGGTTTGCGTGCCCAGATATATATCCGTCAGGAATTCTTCTTGCAACCCAAACTGCACCTTTGTTTCCTTTTCCTTTACTAACCATTTCCATAATCCAAACTTCATTTGGGTCTGATATTGAAAATGATTCTCCTGAGCTGTAATATCCGTATTCGGCAACTAAATCTGTCATTACTTTAATTGCTTCGCGAGCTGTTTTAGATCTTTGTAAAGCAATATACATTAAACTTCCGTAATCTATAATTGCATCAGGATCTTCAAGTTCATGTCTTCCTCCAAAAGTAGTTTCGCCAATTGCAACTTGATGTTCGTTCATATTTCCTACAACAGAGTATGTGTGAGCAACTTGTTTAATTTTACCAAGATATTTTCCTGTGTCCCACTCATAAACATCGAGCCAAGAGCCATCAGGATAATCGGCAGCAGGCCAATAATATAACTCGCCATAAAGCAAATGTGAATCGGCTGCATAAGTAATATATGTTGAACCATTTGCTGAAGCTCCTTTTGTAATTAAAAAATTAGTACAAGCATTTGCAGAAGCTATATTTAAAGCAAAAAATACCATACTAATTAATAAAACACTTAAAATCTTCCTTTTCATATTTTTAATTGTTTAAAATTTATTTAAGAATGCCCACAAATATACAATTTTAAATGAAAAACTGAAATTCGCAATTTTGAACAACATAATATTTACTTAAAATTTAACAAATTATTAATATCAATAATTTGTTTTTCTTACATTTGCCTTTTAAAAATTCAATAATTTAATGATGAAACATCCATGGCAAGTAAATTTTGACACACAAGGGAATGATTATTCCGAACAGATTCTCAACATACAAATGCCTGAGATAGTGGATGTTCCATCTGGCAAATTAAAAACAATTAAAAAATAAACAGATGAAAAACTGGTTTAACGTTAAAATTTCAATATATCTTTATTTATTGGTAATCAGCATATTTACTGTTTTTAGAGCAATACTGTTTTTAACAAATTTAGAATTAGTAAATGCAATTGGCGAAGATAAATTAAATCTTGTGCTAATGTCTTTTTTAATGGGATTGAGATTTGATATTGTCATTTCCGGTTATTTACTTTTTATACCTTTTCTGACATTCAGCATTTTGTTTGTTGCAAAGAAAAAATCTAATATAATTATGCAAATAATGTTTTACTTTATTTTTGTGATGTTTACAATAGCTTTTGTTATTTGCGCAATAGATATTCCTTATTTTAATCAGTTTTTCTCTAGATTTGATGTTTCTGCTTTTCAATGGATTGAAAGTCCGAGTTTTGTTTTTAAAATGATAATTCAAGAGCCAAGATATTGGTTTATTCTTATTCCTTTTTCAATATTGATTGTATTGTTTTTTATTGGTTTAAAAAGAATATTCAATAAATTTAAATTTGATAAAAACAGATATTTTACATCAGGCATAATTTTAAAAATATTTTTCTCTTTATTGTTTGCTGCAATTATGTTCGCCGGAATTAGAGGCAGATTACAAAAAAAATCACCAATAAGAGTTGGAACAGCATATTTTTCGAACAATCCTTTCATTAATAAAGCAGGTTTAAATCCTGTTTTTACTTTTTTGAGAAGCTATTTAGATACATTTAGAACAGAAAACAGCGAAATTAAATTAATGAATGATGAAATTGCGATAAATAACGTTCATAATTACTTAAATATCAGCAAAATAAACGAAAACAATCCAATAGCAAGAAACATTTCAATTGCGGATTCTGTTACAATCCATAAAAAAAAAAAAGTATTGTGATTGTTATTATGGAAAGCATGAGTGCCGCTAAAATGGGAAGATACGGCAACACTAACAATTTAACGCCTTTTCTTGATAGTTTAGCTGAAAATGCATATAGTTTCGACAATATTTATTCGGCCGGAATTCATACTTTTAACGGAATTTACGGAACTTTGTTCTCATATCCTGCTCTTTTTAGACAACATCCGATGAAAGGCGTAGAAATGCTTAAATACAACGGAATAGCAAACACTTTAAAAAGCTACGATTATTCTACAATTTACTTTACAACACACGATGGACAATTTGATAATGTTGAAGGCTTTTTAACTTCTAACGATTTTGATGAAGTTATTACTCAAGCTGATTTTCCATCCGATAAAATTAGAAGTACACTTGGCGTTTCTGATGATTATCTTTTTGAGTTTGCAATACCCAAATTAAATAATTTACATAAATCGAAAAAACCGTTTCTTGCAGCTTTTATGACAGCAAGCGACCATGGACCTTATATTATTCCTAAATATTTTACACCAAAAAACAAAGAAATAAAAAAGCAGATTGTTGAATATGCTGATTGGTCGTTAAAAAAGTTTATAGATTTGTCATCAAAACAATTGTGGTTTGAAAATACTATTTTTGTATTTGTTGCAGACCACGGCGCTTCTATGAATGCAATTTATGAAATGCCTTTAAATTATCATCATACTCCATTAATTATTTATAATCCAAATACATCAGCAAAAAAAATTGAAGAGTTTGGCGGACAAATTGATATTTTTCCTACAATTATGGGATTATTGAATTTAGAGTACACAAACAATACAATGGGAATTGATTTATTAAAAGAAAAACGACCATATATTTATTTTTGTGCCGATGATAAATACGGTGTTATTGATGACGAATTTTTCTTAATTGTGAGAGGCGAAACAAAAAGTTTATTTAAATATAGAATAGGCGATAAAAAAAATTATATGTCTGAATATAAGGCAATTGCAGACAAAATGGATGAATATGCAAAATCGAATATGCAGACAAGCCAATATATATTAAAGAATAATTTGCAAGTTATTAAAAATCAATAAATTACCGTTTCAACTATTCCGCCGCCTATTAAATCGTCATTTTCGTAAAAAACGGCTGATTGACCAGGTGTAAGTGCTGAGATATTTTCGGAAAACTCGATTTTAATTTTGTCGTCAATAATTGTTAGTTTACTTTCAATTTCGGCGCTTTTATATCTCACTTTTGTTTTTACGGTAATGTTTTCAGGGATTTTATTGTATTTGGTGAGTTTAAAATCGCTGATTATTGCAGATTTATTGTTCAAGCTTTCTTTTTTTCCTAAAATTATCAAATTATTTTCCGGATTTATTTTTACAATATAAAGCGGCTCTGTTGAAGCAATTCCTAAACCTTTTCTTTGTCCGATTGTATAATTTTGAATGCCTGAATGCTCGCCCAAAATTGTTCCGTTTTCAGAAATTATATATCCTTTTTTGCCTTTAACTAAATCATTTTCAGTATTTTCTACTGATTTTAGAAATTCGCGATAATCTCCATCCGGAACAAAACAAATATCGTAACTTTCTTTTTGTTCGGCTATTTTTTTAAATCCGTTTTTGTCGGCAATACTTTTTATTTCTTCCTTTTTATAAGCACCTAAAGGGAAAATAGTGCGTTTCAATAATTCCTGATCTAAACGCCAAAGAAAATAGCTTTGATCTTTTAAATCGTCTTTACCTTTTGAAATAAAATATCTGCCGTTTTTATTATTTATTTGAGCATAATGGCCTGTTGCAATATATTTACAGCCAAGTTCATCGGCAATATTTATTAAATGTTTCCATTTTATTTTAAGATTACACAAAGCACAAGGATTTGGAGTTCGCCCAACTTTATATTCCGATATAAAATCCTGAATTACAGTTTCTTCAAAGTCTTTATGAACATCAAAAACATAAAAAGGAATGTCTAATTTAACGGCTAAAATATTGGCATCGTTAATTCCTTGTTCCATTTTATTTGAACGCGAATCTATTGATTTGTAAATTCTTAAAGTTACACCAATTATATCGTATCCTTGATTTTTTAATAAAATAGCAGCAACGGAGCTGTCAACTCCGCCGCTTAATGCCATTAATACTTTTTCGTTATTCATCAATAAAGTTTATTTTATTATTTCCATCGAAATAATAATTTTATTGTCTTTATAAATTTCTAAGGCAGGCACTTTTTGATATTTATTTGTAATAAAATACTCTTCTAGTTTTGGATAAACTTTAATTACCGAAGCAATTATTGAAAATGTATTTTTAAAGGGAAATTCAACAACAGCACTTTTTGTAACGCCCATTTTTTGAATAATATAGCCTTCTCTTTCTAATTCTGTTTTTTTAACTGTATCTTTTTCATTAACAATGCATCCAAGCATGCTTCTAAGCTCTTCAGCCTTTACTTCTTTAGGATTATCTCGATAAATTCCAAAACCGGCTTCAATTGTAAAGTCTTTAGCAACTAAATCTTTGTATATCGAATCCTGATGAGTTCCTGAATTTTTATAATCGCCTAAATATTCTTTGCCAACCATAAAATACGGTCCAACTTCTTTTTCTGTAATTTCAACATTAGCAAAAAATCCTGAATATGCTATAAATGCTACAAATAAGAGTATTATTACACTTATTACTATCAATATTTTTTTAACCATTTCTTTATATATTTTAATTACAAATTAAGTTATTGGGTAAATTTACAATTAAATAACAAATTTCTAAAGTTTTATTATTTTTTTCGTAAACAGTCCGTATTTGTTTTTTATTTTTATCAGATAATATCCACGTTGCAAATCAGAAATATTAATTTCTTGTATTTTTTCAAGTTTCTTTTCTGGAATAACTTGTTCGCCTTTTAAATTTACAATTAAAAAACTAGCATTGTCATACATTTCGTTAAACTTTGCTTCTATTGTAATATTTTGTTTCGATGGATTTGGATAAATTATAAAACTTATGCTGTTATTTTCATGTTCCAAACAAAATTCGACAGTAAACTCATTATTATTAAGACTTTCAGAAACAATTACTTCATTTTTCATTAAATCTGTTAAGTCGTAATCTGTAATTGTTGAGTTACTTTTTACACCTAATTCATAACATCCTGATTCCAAACATAATATTTTTTCAAAAAGTTTATCTGTTGAGATATCAATAAATTCAAGAACAATATTTCCGTAAATATCTTTTAAAATATAATTAATTTCAGAGTTTTCATCTTCAATTTTTATATTTAAAGATAAACTGTGCTCGTTTTTAATTACATCTATTGTATCGTAAAGTGTTTGTTCACAAGTATTTGTATATTTTAAAATTACTTTTTTATCACCCAAATCTTCCCAAACAACATTTATGTGTTTATCATTTTCGCCTTGTATAATTTCTCCGCCAATAACATTCCAATCATAATCTCCGCTTGTTTCAACAAAATAATATGCAGTATCGATGCTTAAACAGGTTCTTTTATCGCCTAAAATTTCAATTTCGCTTGCTTCATCTATTACTTCAAAGCTGGAAATTATTGTGTCGTTAATTTTATTTAAATCTTCAGAACCATTTGGTAACCAGCAATATACTTTAAATTCGCTTTCGCCAATGCTTACGTCTGAATTATTTAGTGGCAATGTTTCATACTCGCCTGTTTTTAAATTGCCTATCCAATTTAATGTGATTACAGCTTTATTTGTAAAATTATATGATATTTTCAAGCTTATTAAATCATCAATTCCTTTGTTTTGGATTATAATTTCTGGAGTAATTGAGCTAATTCCGCAATATAAACCTTTTGGTGAATTAACATAAGAGATTTTAGCATCAAGCTGCACAGGCGTTTCTTGGTTTTTTCCGTTAATCGTTTCCGGATTTATGTTTAATGGATCCAGCCATTTTTTAAGCTGCATATTTTCATCAGTATAATAATCCCAACTTAAATCAAATTTTGAATAATAATCGTTATAATTATAATAACAACTAGCTTCACCGCCTGTTAAATCACCAATTATAAAATGATTTTGATCGAAAAGCGGCGAACCTGACGAGCCGCCTTCTGTAGTTCCAACATCCCACTCAAGTATTTGCCAATGAGCATTTTCAAGAAATCCTTCGCCATAATCTCCTGTTATCGGCGCATCATAATCAATTGATATTTTCTTAATATCTTCGCTTGGATGATGAATGCAAACTGTACTTGTTGCAGCTTCTGTTTTTCGGTTCCAGCCTGCATAATATGCATTATATTCGCTTGGCGGATCAATACTTAATTGAAGCAAACTAAAATCTAATTTTTTATTTATATCAGTAACAACTAAGTCGGCAACCGAAATACTTTGAACCTCAGAACCTGTTGTACCAAGACATGTTGCACTTTCGTAATTAAAAATAAAAGTTGCACTTTCGGCTTCTGCGCTTGTGCTAATGCAATGATTTGCAGTTAATAAATAAGGTTTATCGTCTTCGGCAGTATTATTAACCAATGCGCCTGTGCACGAATATGTTGAACCATGCGACGAAAATATATATTTTGTAACTGCGCGTTTTTCATTTTGCCAATCATCGCCTTCGCTGCAATTTATATTTACATTACAGCTGCCTGAAAGTTTTGTATTATCTTTTTCTTTTGATAAAAAACCTTTATAATCATGAATTATTCCCGAAATATTTAATTCGCCATAATCTAAATTAGCAGGAACATCTATTTCTACAATAATTTTATCGCCCGAAACAGGTAATATCGAAAATTTATTATTCTGTTTATTATTTACTGATGTAAATGCGCCTTTAATTGTTTTTTTATCATAAGAATAAACAAAAAGTTGAACACCTTTATTTAGCTTAAAACTATCTAATAATAATCCAACAGAAAAAGCATTTGCAGAATTTATTTCTAATTGCCAAATTTTTATTCCGTTTGAAAGCTCATTCCATACACCGCTGTTTTCAGGATTTAATTTTACGGCGTGTGTTTTCCCGAATCTAAATGGTTTTGATTTTGATGGAGTTTTATCTTCTTCAATCATTTTTGCATAATCGAATTCAGGTGTATAAAAAACTTCTGTTTTATTATTTAATTTATAACCAAAAGAAATTGGCAAACCACCTTTTGAGATTTGCGAATAAGAATGAACAGTTAACAGATTTAATACAAAAATTAAAAATATACTTCTCATTTTGAGCTTTTAAATGTTTTTAAATTAAACTAAAATAGTTAAAATTTATTTTACAAATATATAGATAATTATGAAGTCTGAAGTGAGAAACCTTAATGCAGAAGTTTTAATTACGAATTACAAATTACAAAAATTAATAGAATATCATAATTTTATGCAATTTTTAGTTGTAATTAACTAAAAATATATCTTTTCTACTAAAATAAATATTAAAACTTAAATAAAAAAAATAAATTTCTCATTGCAATTTCTTTAACTAAAATCCAAATATAAAAACTTATAGTTAGAATATATTAATTTTCATCAACACATTTAAACATCTGATATATAAATGATTACAATAGTCCATAAACTTTTACCAAATTGTTAAGTATCGCTGCAATAATTTTCAACAAAAAAAAGACTGTCTCTTTTGAAACAGCCTTAATTTAATTAAAATAAGTTTTTAATTTTAATGGCAGCCACAATCAGAGCCACATCCACATCCTTCTTCATCATGATTATGAACATGTTCGTGATTGTGTTCATGATTATGTTCATGATTATGAATATGACCATGAGATAATTCGTCCTGAGTTGCTTCTCTAACTGATAAAATTGAGCCTGTAAAATATAAATCTTCTCCTGCTAATGGATGATTAAAATCAAGTTTTGCAGCCTCCTCGTTTACGGCTAAAACTTGGCCGTTAAAATGATTTCCGTCTTCGTCGCTTAATGGGATAAAATTACCAACTTCTAAAAGCCCATCAGGAATTTTCCCATTATCTTGAAAAGCAGAAAGAGGAATATCAACAACATTTTCTTCAATTCTTTTTCCATACGCATCGTCACATTTTAAAGAAAATTCAAAGTTTTCATTTTCTTTCATTCCTTTTAAATTATTTTCAAATTTTTCAAGCATATTACCTTTTCCAAAAATAAAATTAAAAGGGCTGCTTTCATCAACAGTTTCAAAAACTTCACCATTTTTGTTATTTAGTCGTAGTTCGTATTTAGTTGAAACTACTCTATTTTTTTCTACTATCATTTTTAAAATTTTTATTATTAAAAATGCAATAATACATAGTTTTTCTTTATTTGAAAAACATTTATTTAGAGATAAATAAGAATATAAGATTTTTAGCTCTTTAATTAAATATTGTTCACTTGTAAACATCTACGTTTACTAATAATCAATATTGATTTTTTAAACATCAACCGAATATTTTATTCTCCTTAATTTAGAATAATCACTCTGCATTCTTTATCTGTAATTAGTTTTGTAAAATAAATAATATGATAATAAACAAAGTAATGATTATTCCATTTTTATTTTTAATAACATAAATTTGGCACGCTTTTTTATTCGACAAATAAACACAACGCACTAACAGTTAACACTTTACACATAGAAATATAATTTCAATTAATAATTAAGGCTAAAATTAATTAGCTTAATTATTTTTGAAAAATTTACCTTTAGAAAAAACAAATTCATATTTCCCTATTTTTAAATTTTTTCCATCAACCATTTTCTCAAGTTCCATTATATCTTCTTCAATTGTATGTATCGAGCCTTTTGTTTTATAAGCAATTTCAATATAATCAGGATTTATTCCCCAATCTGTTCCGCAAAGTATTATTCTAACAGGGACATTTAATTTTGCTAATAAACTTATATCCTTTACAGGCGAATAATTATCGGCAATTAAAATTATTTCTTCTTTTTGGTTTCTTTTTTTCTGAGCATAAATTAAAGCCTCAATATCGTTTTCTGGTCCATCGCCTCCACTACCATTTCTCATTGTTTCAAGCACTTTTCCAATTACAATATCGCTACTGTCGCTATCTGTAAAATAAATTCCGCCTGTATTTCCAATAAGTTTTTCATAATCTCTTTTTCCATCACCATCATTAAAAAAAACATATTCGTTTTTATCGTCAGTCATAAGCTTTAAACTGTGCCAAATCAATAATTGTTTCATGTACGGATACATACTTCCTGTTAAATCGGTTACAATAATTTTATCTTTCCAGTTTTTTTTAACTCTGAATATTACCGAACAAACCACATTCTTATTTTTCTCAAAATATTTTGGGTCGTCTTTTAACATTTCTTTTGCAATTTCAGCTTCTTTGTTTATTTCTGATTTTAAACTATTTTTTTCAAGTTTATCTATTGATTTATAGTGAGTTTCATATTCTAATTCACGTTTTGCCAATCTTAAACTATCTTCTTTTTTAATTGCCAAAATTTCTTTTGTACTTGGATACAAAATATCGCAATTGTATAGATAAAGTGCTTCTTCGCTTTTAACATCAACAGAAACAACATTTTTTGCCTGAGAAATATTTACATAATAAGTATCGTTTTTTGGAACTGCAAATAAGCATGTTCCACTAGAATTTGTTTTTGCTTTATATATTTTCTTTCCTTTTTTACTTTCTATTTCAATTATTTCGTCAGAAACAATACTTTTATTATAAATACTTTTATAAACAACATTTATAAAGGCTTTGTTATTTGCTTTTATCAATTCAGCATTTTCACCATCAGAAACATTTAAAACATAATACAACAAACTATATGGCTTTTTATCAACGATTATAATATCATTTTTAATAGAATAACCTTTTATTTTAATTTTGTATTTATTATTAATAAAAAGCGGAATTTTAGCAGTATCGCTACATATTTTAGCATATAAAGTTTTTGTTTTTTCATCAATAATTTCTATTTCTTTAGTTTTTGGCAAATTAAATGATGAAAAAATAAGTAAAGCCTGATCTTCAGTTGCAGCATCACTCAAATCAGTACTTACATCAAACTCCATATCCAGATTTAAAATCTGACCAGAAAAATCTAATATTTCAAAATCTAAATATGTAAGCGAATTAGGAATTTTAACTCTATAACTTCTATCTACTTTTAAAATAAAATTTGCTTTCCCTTTTTCATTAGTCTGAAAACTATATTCTTCATCTTCACTTTTAAAAACCACTTTTGTTTTTAAAGCTTTTTTGTGAGTGTCGATAATTGTTAAGTTTATAATTGCCTCATTATCTGTTGGTTTCAAATTTTGAGCTACACAAATATTCGAAATAAAAAAAAGGAATATCGCTAATTTTCTCATCTGTCATTTTTTTTAAATTTATAAAAATATTCATTTATGTAAATAAATTCTCATTTTATATTATTTATGATAAAAAATCCAAAAGGTAACTTTTTATAAGTTCAAAAAAAAGTCAATTCTAATAGCTGATAGTCATCGTATCAATTATTTAAAAAAAGTGGAGAAAATTTGCTGATATTTTACGGTTAATTAACTGATTGATAGGATGACTTGAGGATTTTAGGTTATATATAATCAAAGCAATGGCAGCAAAAAATTTATGAAATTATTATTTAGTAATTTATGATATCGGAGAGATTTTAGCAAAAAAAAATTATGCTTTTCGCAATGTATCGCATTAATAAAAATATTAGTGCGATACTGCGATTAACATAAAAAAATTGGTTTTTCGGGATTATTAACTTTTTGTCAAAATAAGTTCTTTTTCTTGAATAAGTTTTCTCAAATTTATAAGTGCATAACGCATTCTTCCAAGAGAAGTATTTATACTAACACCTGTTTTTTCTGCAATTTCTTTAAAGCTTAGTTCACCAAAATGTCTTAAAAGAATTACTTCTTTTTGTTCAAAAGGTAAAAATTCAACAATCTTTCTTACATCTTTAGTAATTTGTTCTTGAATTAAAAAATCTTCAATGTTTCCATCAGCTAATTTTTTTGAATTAAAAACATCTGCATCACTATCTTCGCTTGAAATAGTTCTGAAATGCTTAGATTTTCTATAATAATCAATAATGAGATTATGAGCAATTCTTACTACCCAAGAAACAAAAATTCCTTTTTCCTGATACTTTCCTCTTTTTAAAGATTTAATTACTTTAATAAATGTATCCTGAAAAATATCTTCAGCTAATTGTTGATCTTTAACTATGAGTAAAATGTAAGTGTATACTCTTTTTTTGTGGCGGTTAATTAAAACTTCAATACTATTTAAATCGCCTTCTATGAATTGTTTTACTAATTCATAATCTTTCTGATTAGATACCATTTTTTTCTATGTATTGGTTAATAGAGTAAAAATCTAATCTATAAGCGATCCTCCAGTTTTTTTTAAAAGTTTATAAATAATTTAAATCTGTAACAAATATTATAAATAAGTTTAAGTTTTTCAAATTTGTTTTATGAATGAACAATTTTTATTTATGAAAATCCTTATTTAATAATTATTAACAAATAAAAATTACAGAGTGTACAACAAATTTACAAATTATAAAAGTAAAAAGTGCTTAATAAATTGTTAAAGAAGTTTAAAAATATCTAATGTAAATTAAAACTCTTATATTTGTATTTAAAAAATAAAATTTTCTCAGGCTGTATTATTCGCTGATTATCAGCCTTATACAAGCTTAAAATCATAAGAATGACAAAAAAATTGAATAATAAATACATTACAATAAAAGGCGCAAAAGTAAACAACCTTAAAAACATCGATTTAAAAATTGAACGTAACAAATTAATTGTAATAACAGGACTTTCTGGTTCAGGTAAATCGTCATTGGCTTTTGATACTTTGTATGCAGAAGGACAAAGAAGATATGTAGAAAGTTTATCCTCGTATGCAAGGCAATTTTTAGGTCGAATAAATAAACCAGAAGTTGATTTTATTAAAGGCATTCCACCTGCAATTGCAATTGAACAAAAGGTAAACACAAGAAATCCGCGCTCTACAGTTGGAACTTCTACTGAAATTTATGATTTTTTAAAGCTTTTATACTCAAGAATTGGAAAAACCATATCGCCAGTTTCAGGCCAAATTGTTAAAAAAAACAGCATTACCGATATTGTAAATTATATATTAAAATTTCCTGAAAACTCTAAAGTTCAAATTTTAGCCCCATTAATTATTCCAAAAGGGCGAACGCTTATTAAACAGCTTGAGATACTAGTAAAACAAGGATTTTCAAGAATTGAAATAAATGGCGAAATTATTAGAATTGAAGATTATGAAGATAAAAATAAAAAAGACAAAATTAATTTAGTAATAGACAGAACTGTTGTAAATAAAGATGAAGATAATTTAAGCAGAATTGCCGATTCAATAGAAACAGCATATTTTGAAGCTGGCGGAAAATGTATTATACAAATTTACAATGATAGAGAAATAATTTCAAAAGAATTTTCTAATTTATTTGAAGCTGATGGTTTAGAATTTGAAGAACCATCTGATAATATGTTCAGTTTTAACAGTCCGCTTGGCGCTTGCCCAAAATGCGAAGGTTTTGGAAAAGTTCTGGGAATTGATGAAGATTTAGTTATTCCGAATAAAAATTTGTCTATTTATGAAGATGCAATTGTTTGCTGGAAAGGCGAAATAATGAAATTATGGAAAGAAGAGCTTATATTTTCTGCAGATAAATTTGATTTTCCAATACACAGACCATATTATGAACTGAGCGAGGAAGAAAAATTGCTTTTATGGATTGGAAATAAACATTTTAAAGGCCTAAATAAGTTCTTTGATATGCTGGAAAAAGAGAACTATAAAATTCAATATAGAGTTATGCTTTCCAGATATAGAGGAAAAACTATTTGTCCGGAATGTTATGGAACAAGGCTTAAAAAGCAAGCATCTTATGTTGAAATTAACGAAAAAAAAATAACAGAATTAGTTTTAATGCCTATTGATAAGCTTTTAGATTTCATAATCAACTTAAAGTTAGATAATTACGACAGAGAAGTTAGTAAAAGATTAATCCATGAAATAAAAAGCAGATTAGAATTTTTAATAAATGTTGGACTTTCGTATTTAACTTTAAACAGATTATCTTCAACACTATCTGGTGGAGAATCGCAACGAATAAATTTAGCAACATCTTTAGGAAGCAGTTTAGTTGGTTCTTTGTATATTCTTGATGAACCCAGTATTGGTCTTCATTCGAGAGATACAAATTTATTGATACAAGTGCTTAAAAATCTGCAAAAAATAGGAAATACAGTAATTGTTGTTGAACACGACGAAGAAATTATGCGATCTGCAGATGAAATAATCGATATTGGTCCATTAGCCGGTTCAAAAGGCGGTGAGTTAGTTTATCAAGGCAGTCCGACTAATTTGTTAAAAGAAGATAATAGCCTTACAATGCAATATTTAACCGGAAAAAGAAAAATTGAAATCCCAAATAAAAGAAAAAGATGGACAAAATATATTGAAATAATTGGTGCAAGAGAAAATAATTTAAAAGGAGTTGATGTAAAATTTCCATTAAATATACTAACAGTTGTTACAGGCGTAAGTGGTTCAGGAAAATCATCTTTAGTAAACAATATTTTGTATAATGTTTTGAACAAAAGACTAAAAGGTTTTGGCGAAGGCGCAGTAAAATATAAACGAATAACCGGTAATGTAGAAATTATTAAAGATATAGAATTTGTAGATCAAAATCCAATAGGAAAATCATCAAGATCTAATCCTGTAACATATTTAAAAGCATACGACGAAATAAGAAAACTTTATTCTGAACAAGCAGCATCAAAAATTAATGATTTTAAACCATCTCATTTTTCATTTAATGTAGATGGTGGAAGATGCGACGAATGCCAAGGTGAAGGCGAAATTAAGGTTGAAATGCAATTTATGGCAGATGTAGTTTTAAAATGTGAATCGTGCAATGGAATGCGTTTTAAGAATGAAGTTTTAGAAGTAAAATACAGAAATAAAAATATTTACGATATACTAGAACTAACTGTAAATGAAGCTATTGATTTTTTCAATCAAGGAAAAGGAACTTATGAAAAAAAAATAGTTCAAAAATTACAACCATTAGTTGATGTAGGTTTAGGCTATATAAAATTAGGACAATCGTCAAGTACATTAAGCGGAGGCGAAAGCCAAAGAGTTAAATTAGCCTCGTTTTTAAGCAAAGAAAATAATGGGCAAACAACACTTTTTATTTTTGATGAACCAACAACAGGGCTTCATTTTCATGATGTAAATAAATTATTACTTTCTTTTAATGCATTAATTGAAAAAGGACATACAGTAATAATAATTGAGCATAATTTAGAAGTTATTAAATCGGCAGATTGGATAATTGATATTGGACCTGAAGGTGGTGAATATGGCGGAAATATTGTTTTTGAAGGAACTCCTGAAGATATTATTAAAAATGAAAATTCTTATACCGGAAAATATTTAAAGTCAAAATTTTAAATATTTGTTAATCAGCAAAATTAATCTACTGATTTATAATGTTTTATATAAAAAATCATCGAAATATTTTTCGGCTTAAGTAATTAAAGTAGTTACAAATGTCTAATCTCAATTATTTTTTTCGTTAATCATCTCATTATCTGATTTTTCGACTTGATATTTAAACGGTATTTCAAAACTGAAACATGAACCAATGTTTTTTTCAGATTTTATTTTAATTTTTAAATCCAGATATTCTGCAAGGCCTTTTACAATTGCAAGTCCTATTCCTGTTCCTCTAAATAGTTTGTTTTTATCTTCTTCTAATTTAATAAATCTGTTAAAAATTGTATCGTGAGAACTCTGATCAATTCCAATTCCTGTATCTTTAACAAAAAACATTAAATTTTCATCTTTTATTGAATATCCAATAGTAACTTCGCCCTTTTCGGTAAATTTAAAAGCATTACTTAATAAATTAATCAAAATTTGTCTAAATCTTTTTTTATCTGCATTTATTACAAAATCTACACTTTTATATGGAATATCAATTAAAAATTCAAGAAATTTACTTTTTGTATTTAAAAGGCTATCTTTAAATTTATAAAATAATTCTGTTAAAATATCATTAACAAAAAAATCGGTTTTTTGAATACTAAGCTGTTTTGCCTCAATTTTTGCAATGTCAATAATATTATCAATTAATTGAGTAAGGCTTTCGCTACCTTCATCAATATTTTTTATATAGAAATCACGTACTTCTTCATCTACCTCATTATCAGACAATAAACTTGAAAATCCGACAATTGCATTAAGAGGAGTTCTAATTTCATGCGACATATTTGCCAGAAATGCGGTTTTGAGTCTATCAGATTCCTCAGCTTTATTTTTGGCTTCTATAAGAGCTTTTTCAGTTTTTTTGCGAGCAGTAATTTCCTTTTTTAATGATAAATTAGCAATAAGCAGTTCTTCAGTTCTTTGAAGAACTTTAGCTTCAAGTTCTTCTTTAGCTTTGCATAAATCATTTTCAATTTTTTTATTATGCGAAACATCTCTACTAAAAATAGAAACACCTTCAATAATATCGTTAATTATTATAGGATTTAATGATATTTCAAAATAATACTTAATTCCTGCTATTTTGTATGAGATCTCTTCGATAAAATGATTTCCCAAGAGAGCTCTATTCATCAACTTTTCCCAAAAAAGATAATGTTTTTTAGAAACAATATCTTTAAAATGTTTTCCGCTTTCTGGCTTAATTTTATACGCCCATTCTATTTTTTTTTCAAATGCTGTATTATAAATTATTATTTCGTGATTTTTATTAATTGACCAAATAGCATCTTTAGAATTTTCAATAAGAGCCAATAAATTAGATTCTGACTCAACTAGCTGATTTTGAGATTGTTTTGATTGAATAATTTTACTTTTTAAATAATCAAAAAGATAATCAAAATCGTCATTATAAAGTTGTAATTCATTAATAAAAGTTTGATAATCTCCAATTTCATAAACTGTTTGTGTTAATTTTTGGATAAAATTATTCTGTTTTTCACTTTCCAACAATAATTTTTTATTTACATCCAGAAGTTCATTAGATCTAAAATCTATAGATTTTTCTAATAATTTTTCGTTTTTTTCAAAATTTTCATATGAAGAATTTATTTCATCAAACAACGCTTTAAGTTCTTTAGGCAATTTATAATTATTGCCTAAATGCTTCTTTAATTGACTGATTAACAATTCATTATATTTATTCATGAAAACAAAAAAATTGAACTAAATTTCTTTTAACACATTAATTTCAACAGTTTGATTAAGTACAAGTTTTCTGCCAAATGTAAAAGCTTTTTCAAAAAATCTAAACCAGAAATTTAAAAAGTTAAAACTAATATGTTTTACAAATCCAATTAATTTATTTTGAAAAAATAATTTTGTTTTGTAATCATTATATATCTAAAAACTTAATTTCAATTTTTATGATTTTCATTAAAAAGAAAGGCTGGTTTTTTTTTCGATTGCTCTGAAATAAGGATATAAAATAA
>JAFGWC010000020.1 GCA_016937695.1 Bacteroidales bacterium | reverse complement strand
TTTATCTTAAAAGGAGAGAATATTATTTTTTAATATTTATTAAATAATTTGTGTGAAAGAGCCTGTTAAATTGTTTTTGTTGATTAAGGATATTTATTTTATTGTTAATTTAGTATTTAAATTAAATACTTAATTCAAATATGAAATATATATAATATTTAATTAAGATTAAATGATAGTGTTTCAAGATTTTATAGGTTTTATATTTTTACTATTATAATAGTATTTGATATAATTTAAATTTGATATAAAAAACATTTTTACGTTTTATTTATATTATTATATTAATTTTGAAAAAAAGAAAAATATTTGAGGTATTTATGATATTTAAAGCGCATAATATTGGAGTTTTTAACGATATTAGTATGGAAATTCCAAAATTGACATTGCTTGCAGGTTGTAATGGGTCAGGGAAATCTACTATTAGTAAAAGTTTATATTTAATGCTCAATGGAGTAACTAATTTTGAAAATTATTTATCAATAGAGTTATACGATCAATTAGATGCTTTTGGAAAAGAAATTGAAAAAGAATTTAAAAATAACACAAAAAAATCTATAATCGATAAAACAGAATTATTAAAAAATTCTGTTTATAATAAACTTGAAGAATTACGTACAATAATAAAGAACACGGTTATTGATGAGAAAGTTTTGAATGATATTTTAGTTTTTTTTAAAGAAAATAGAAAGTATTCAGATTCTAAAAATATAGATTTACTTGATGAATATTTATCTAAAGGGAATGAGTCTGAAATGGGAGAAACTTTATTATCTAGAATGATTAATTCTGAATTTAGTAACCAATTATGTAATTTTAATTCTCAAGATATGGAGATATTACTTGAAGAAGGAGATAATAAAGCATATATAAAATATTATGATAAAAAATATCAATTTTATTTTAATGATTTCGATATTTCTTCAATACATTATTTTGGGAGCTCTTCTTCTCTTGATAGAGATGGTTTTTTATTAGACAATCCTATGAGATATTTAAATATTATTGATATAGATCATATTATTTATTTAATTATGAATCTTAGAAAAGGAAAAGAAAGTTATAGTGTAAAAGATGAACTTGCTCAAAAAGAATTTGTTGGGATTTTTGACCCTATTCTTACTAAAATAATTGGCGGTGGATTTGAATATGATTCTGAAAGAAAAGAGATTTTTTATAATGATGGTAGCCATAGGGTTGATTTGAAAAATGTAGCATCAGGAGCAAAGGTTTTAGGGACTTTAGAACTTTTAATTAAAAATGGTTGTATTGATACCAACTCTATGATAATTATTGATGAGCCTGAGAATAGTTTGCATCCAATGTGGCAAGTTAAATTTGCAAAAGTAATTGTTGAATTAGTTGCTAAAACCTCAATAAAAGTATTTATAAATTCTCACAGTCCTTTTTTTATTGATGCTTTAAATCAAATAAGCTCAAAGTATTCTAATCTTAATGATAATGTAAAATTTTATCAAACTACTTATGAGAAAGATGAATACAAAGTTCTTGATTGTACTGAAAATATTAATGAATTATTTGTAACACTGGCTGAACCTTATGATTATCTTGAAAAGGAATTGCAAAATGACTTGGACTGAACTCTCATATAAATGTAATAAGCAATCTGAATTTTCATCTTATTTAACTACTTTACAAAAGGCTTCATTATCTATAAAACAAGATGGAAAACCTTCATATATTTGCTGCACTAAGCAAAAAGTTTTTTCTATAGATAAATGGAAAATAGAAAATAAATTAGACTCGCATGATGTTGATTGTATGTATGTTAATTGTGAAAATAGTGATCAAATTCCCACGAAAGTTGTATTGATTGAGTTTAAAGGTGGTCGTTTGATTGATGATTGGGTAAATGCGGCTAATAATGAAACATTAATTTATAAGTTTTTTGATACTATACATTGTATTCTACCAAATGTTTTAGATGATGAGTTCTGGAAAAATATTTTTGATAAAAAATGTGAACTGAATTTTATTATTGGGATTGAGCCAAGTCATAATATAATAAAAGAGCAATCGGATTTTGATCATAAAAATAGTGCAAATGACAGGATAAAATCACGTATTAAACCCAAATGTATAACAAAAAAAAGTGAAGAATTAAAATTAATTGAAAATGCTTTTAAACGATATTCAAATAGAACACCATTTTCTAAAATAATTATAGCGGAAGCTACGAATCTTTCTTTAAATAATAATTTTAGAGGATATCGTTATATTATTTCTTAAAAATTAAAATTATAATAGTTTGTTATAATACAACTTTTGGATTGGAAATAGAGAATAAATCTATATTTTCTATCTTTAAAGTATTTATCTAAATCATCTACAAAGATTTCTTTTTTATTAATTAGTTGCATTAATTTTATCCTAGTTTTTTTCTGTTAATTAATATTGTATAATAGTAAAATAATAATTCAATTATTATGTAGTGCAATTTTCTAAGAGTTTTTTTGTTCCAAATTATTCAATAATAATATTTTATTAATTGTTTTTTTGCTGATAAAATTGAAATCAAGTTTATTTATTTCTACTGGAGTGGAATAGTTATATAAGGATTCAGGATCAGGTAAAATTTTATAAGCTTGAAGAATTATATCCGTTCCTGGATTTTCTTTGTTTCGCATCTTCACAAAAGTAAAAGATTTTTTATTTAGGTCTATTTTATTAGTATACATTAAAATATAAGTATCAAATTTAGTATTTTTTTTAGTTAATTTATCAATAATCTCCATTGTTAATTTTTTAATTTTTAAACTTTCTGATAACCAAGATTCAAATGATATTCGTATTGTGCGAACTTGATTAACTTTTCCTTCAAATTCCGGGTCAATGATTTCTGGCATAAAAATTTCATTAACTTTTTTTAAATTTGGATAATTTTTAAATTCAATTTCAATAAGTTTTTTTTCATTAACTCTTGAGAGTTCATTTTTTTCTTTTTTTATTAAAATATTATAAAAAAATGATGGTTCATAATATTTTATTATGACTATAAAAGTAATATATATTGATTCATTAAAGGGAATAGAATCATTTCCTTGTAATCGTAATAATAAATTAATTTCATTAAAAATAGTATTATATTTTCTTAATGAAAAATCTGTTTCAATTAAAAATTTCTTAAAAATGATCAAGAAATTATAATTTGAATTAAATCTTTTAATTAATATTTCTGTTTTTTTTTCAATATATGATATTCTATTTGGAAGTGGCAAATAAAATTCATAATCAAAAAATCTTCTAAAATAACCTGTTTCATCAAACCCTACACCATATATTTGTTTAACACTACTAGCTAGTTGTTTTGAATTAATAGTAAATATAAAGAGGTATTTACCAGTATCAAAAAAGTGTTTTACTCTTTCTAAAAGTTCTACAGCAAAGGTAGGTTTACATCTATCTAATTCATCGATTAATACTATTATTTTATTTTTATTTTCGGGAGTAATTTCATTTAATGCATCAATGAAATCATTTTTTAGTTTAGTTGTTTGAGAAACCTCTGCTGCACATTTAATGGCAGCAGATTCTTTATTAAAAATTAATTTAGCATTTTCAGCGATTTCTTTTTTCATATTTATAAAATCTAATTTTGGGATATAAGGGAGTGCTTCAGTAGTTAAAGCTAATATTGTGTTTGCTGTTGAAATGAAGGTTCCCATTTTTTCTTGATATTTTTTTATGTCGTTAAAATCTTCATTATTTGAATGAATTATTTGGGGAATTAAAGATCGTACAAAAGAGGCTAAGGGGTCTTCTTCTAAATCATTCTCCCATGCATTAAAAGTAAAAACTGTAAAATTATTATTTTCTAATTCTGTTTTTAATGAATTCATAAAAGTTGTTTTACCAAATCCCCAATCAGCATCAATGCTAATAACTCTTGTATCTTCTATTTCTTCAGGATTTTCAGTATTTTTTATGTCTTTTGGTTCTATTGATTCAATAAACTTAATAAGAGTTCTTCCAAAGATTTGTCTTTCTTCAAAGATTCCAGGGAATGAATTATCTTCTGATTGTATTTCTTTATTTTTTTCTGGCATATATTTAACTCCTCTTATTATTTATATGTGATTTGAATTATTGTAGTAATTATTGGAACAAGTATTGCTATAATAGCAATAACATAAAGTTTATTGTCTCTTGATTCTTTTATTTCATCAGTTGTCATATACTTATTTTTGATAAAACGTTTCAGGCCTTTTTCATCAATATATAATTGATTAGTAAAAAAATGAAATAATATCTTTTGAGGGTCCTCTAGTAATGGTTCTTCATTTATGCTAATTTTATAGAAAGGTTCTTTTGCTATATTTACATTTTTTTGTATAGGGATTGCTTTTTTCCATTCAAAGATTATGTTTTCCTGTTTAAGTTTTTTTATAATTATTATTATTTCAATTAGAAAATTATTGTTAAATTTATCAAGTTGCATATTGTAAGAATAATTAATATAGCCATCAGAAGTGATAGAGTAAGCTTGATTTTCATTACACCAAGTTTTAGTTAAAATTTGTAAATCTTCTAAGTAATTTATTTTCAATAATAAATTACATATTATTATTTCTCTTTCCTTAAATGAAATTTCTCTAGTGTTTTGTTGATGTGTGTTTTCTGGAGTTTTATTGTTCAATCTATTCTCTATTAAATAGATACAAAATCCAATAATACCTCCAATAGTTATAATCTTTAGGGCAATTAAGAATGCGTCATAAAAATAAATTTTAAGTATTAAGTTATATATCATATTTCGCCATAATAGAATAATAGTTGCTTAATAACATAAATTTCAAGAGGTTAATCACTATGTTTAAAAGAATAATTATGCTTTTGTACGTTAAATTTTGTATACTTAATTTTTGCTTATTGGCAATGTTTTATTAGTATAGATGATGAATATGATGAATTTTTGTATAATGAAGAGAAATATCAATATTTCAAAAAAATATTTTCTATACTCAAAATGATTTATTAGTTTTTTTATTATCCAAATTCTATTATATTATGTATTTACAATGAAAATATTGAAATTAATTTATTTTCTGATATATCTCCAAGTATGTTAATCAGTATTCATCAAGGAGTAGCTTTTTATTTTGATATTGATTATCAAAAAGATATCTGAGAAGTTTTTGTCTTTTTGAGTGAATACAAAGAATAAATAGAAAGTCTAGTTAATCTTATTAAAAATATTAATGAATTTAATCATGTATTAAAGTTATCTAAAAATGAAAATTATAAATTCATTCTAGATAATTCAAATTTTTCAGAATTATATTAATATTTAGGTCTTAAATCTGAATTATATAGAAAAATAGTCTTTGTATGACCATTTTGTGGTATTGAATAAGATCTATTTGATATATATGTGGTGTTATTTGCATAACATTCTAAGTAATCTGAATAAGAAAAGTTATAATTGTTTAATAACTTTAAATATCTAGATTGATATGGGGCTATTGTAGATCCAACATAATTACCCTTTTCATCATAATAAAAATAAGTATTTTTTAAAGTCGTTGAAGAAATAGTGGTCCCTGTATAATTAGTTAGTTTTATCCAAGAACAATTAGGTGTTAAGATTTGTGATGTTCTTGCATAGTCTAATAAAGAAACTGAATCTTGTGCGTTTTGATAGTATTTCCCATTGGTAAAAAGGATTATATTTTCTGCATAACCTTTTACCGTAGTAATAACCTCAGTATAAGCTGGGATAGTTACTGAATTTCCTTCGGTAAAATATGAACAAGATACAACAACAGGCGAGTCAGTGTTATTATACATACTCAATTCTTTGGTGCTAACAAGATAAAATAATTCACAACTGGTGAGAAGGAATATACATAAACTAGTAAAGATAATTGTTTTAAATTTCATTATAAGTACTCCATTTTTTATTTATCTAATGAAAATTTTTTTTAGTTGTATTTAAACAGATAATATTATAACAAATTTTTGACTTAATTATACACTATTAGTTGTCTATTGTGTATATTTTTGTTTATATTTCCATTCTTGTATATTTATGATATTTTGGTTTTGCTCCCCGCTTCATTTGATTCTACTGGAATAGCTTCAATAATATTTTCAACTGATAATAAATGAATTTCTGAAATTTTAGATAATTTATCTGCTAATTTTTCTATCCTGGCGGGGTATTTTTTTATATTCTGGGTAGTTTCGCCAGATAATAAAAATTCTAAAGAAGTATTTAATCCATTTGCTATTAAAAGCATATGCTCAGGATTTGGGTATCTATGCCTAGTTCGTTGAACTCTTATAGATTCATATTCAATACCTAACTCCTCTGTTAGGGCTTTGATTGTTTTTTTTTGGCGTAAAGCATCAACTCTTTCCCAAAAATTATCAGCTGTAATTTCTTTCATATAAATACTTTAGAACTAAGTAGGTACAAAAAGCAACAAAAAAGTAAAAAAAATGTTGCAAAAGGTACAAAAATACCTTATAGTAAAAATATGAAAGGTACAAAAGACAACATTATTAATGATAATTCATATTTACTTCGTGTAGGTATTAGTGAGATTGAGAAGAAAAAGGCAAAAGAAATAGCAAAAGCTCAAGGCTATACCTTCCAAGGTTGGTTAGGGCAACTTGTTAAAAAAGAATTGGATCAGTATTCAAATAATTCCTCAATTACATCTAGTTAAAACTGAGGGCAGTCAAGGTATGACTTTATAAAGTAATTTGGCAAACGCTTTATAAATTAAGGTTCGATTCCTTTTTGCTCTTTAAATATACGAAAAAAGACAAGGAGACCAGAAATGGCAGCAACATACACAATTACAAGCTCAACATTAGAAAAAATGATATCCGCAACTCAAAT
>JAFGWC010000004.1 GCA_016937695.1 Bacteroidales bacterium | reverse complement strand
TTTTTTTTTTTGCGGAGGATTTCTAATGCAGATATTTCAAAAACAAATCGACAAAAAAATTTCAAACTTAAAAAAGAAAAAGCATGATGAATCATATTGTGAGATTATAGACAATGATATTATTTTCCCTAGTGGCTATTATTTTAATCATGGTTATTTAAAGAATAAAAACAAACTTAATTATTCAAAAATTGATGAAATTAGAACAAATACATTTCCAACAACGGCTTTGATTAATGGAAATGAAATTATTTTTTTAATATCAAAAGACAAAGGCGAATTGATAAGCTTCGCTAAAAAAAATAACATAAGAATAAATGAACCCACAGATAATTGGTCCTTAATCTGCGAAAAATTTTTGGACACAGAATTTGATAAGGAATGGTAGCAAAAAACTTATAGCCAGCTGGAAAAAGTTGGAATTAAAAAAGATGAAGTTAATGAGATTAGAAAAAAAATTTCTGCTAGAATGTTATTATGGACAGCAGTAAGCTGGGAATGGATATATTATGGACAATATGATGTATTAAAACAAATCGGATATCTTAATGAAAACAAATATTGGTGGACAATGGATATTGCTTTAAAAAATAAAAATAATCGGTAACTCACAATAAAAGTAATGTTCCTATCCTACTTTATGAGACTCAATTATAATTTGAAACCCCGCCGAATAAATTCGGCTCTGAAGTTTGATTTTTTTTACAAATTGTTAAGCATATTTATTTGACTAATGAAAGTAAATGAATCATATAAATTACCAAAAAAAGCACTGAACTTATTACTAAAGTTATATTTTATTAAATCTTAGAGTTACTTTATTTATAATTCAGATAAATAGCTTAGTTTTGCGCAATAATTTGAAAAGACAATATATGAAGCGTATCAATGAATACAAAAAACTCTTTAACATTGAAGGAGCTATTGATCTGAAAGAACTAAAAAATACTTATAGAGAGCTAATAAAAGAATGGCATCCGGATAAAGTTCAGAACAAAGAAAAAATGGAAGAGGCAGAAATCAAGAGTCGAAAAATCATTGAAGGATATGATTTTCTAGTAAGTATTGCTCCGGAAACTAAAGAGGCAAATTCAGAAGAATATCGCATTTCAACCTCTCAAACAAGAATTACAGATTTTCATCATAAAGGTTTGCTAGTAGAAATTTCTTTTGACGATGGAACAACTTACGAATATTTTGGCGTGGACAAAAAGGTTTTCAACAAACTAGTTAATAGCGATAAGCAATATCGTTTTGCAAAAAGAAGCATCTTCAATTCTTTCCTTTACAGAAAGTCGAAGAAAGATGCAGTGATGGCCTAATTTAAAGAGTTACAAGGAAAAATCGATTAGGCGGCTGATAGTATTTTACTGTCAGCGCAACTTTAATATGAATGCTAAAAAATACTGTAAAATTAATTCTATGAAAAAAATATTTTTTTTAATCGCTTTAAACATTATATCAATAGCATTATTCGGCCAAATAAATAATGAAACCACTTTTTCAGAATCAGAAATAATTTTAAAAACCTCAACTGGAGATATTTACGGTTTATTAACTATTCCAAACAATTTAAAAAAAACTCCAATTGTTTTAATTATCGCAGGTTCCGGCCCAACAGACAGAGATGGAAACTCGCCAATAAATTTGCATACGAATGCTTACAAAATGTTATCTGAAGAATTAGCAATAAATGGAATATCAGCATTAAGATTCGACAAAAGAGGAATAGGCATAAGCAAATCTGCAATGACAAAAGAAAGTGATTTGCGATTTGAAACATATATAAATGATGTAGTTGATTGGATTTCTTTATTAAAATCGGATAAAAGATTTTCTAAAATTATTATTTTAGGCCATAGCGAAGGTTCATTAATAGGAATGATTGCGGCAAATCAAACTAAAATAAGCGGATTTATTTCTATTGCAGGAGTTGGAAATACAGCAGATAAAGTTTTACAAGAACAATTAATAAATAAATTGCCGCCGCAACTACTTAACGAATCAAACAAAATATTAGACAGCTTAAAGCTAGGAAAAACAGTTAAAAATGTAAATCCGTATTTGTTCTCGATATATCGTCCAAGTGTTCAACCATATATGATTTCGTGGATAAAATACAATCCGGTAAAAGAAATCAGCAAATTAAAAATCCCTACTTTAATAATACAAGGCACTTCAGACATACAAGTAAAAATAGACAATGCAAATTTACTTTCGGCATCTAAGCCTGATGCAAAACTTGTAATTATAGAAAACATGAACCATATTTTAAAAGAATCAAGTATAGATATTCAAGAAAATATGGCAACATACAACAATCCCGATTTGCCGCTAAAGTCTGAATTAAGCTATAAAATCATAGATTTCATTAAAGGAATAACAAAGTAAAAATCTTAGCTAAAAACAAGTTTTAAGCTATTCATCACATAAATTCTTTCTCTTAAATCAATAAAATACATATATTTTATTGATTATAAGTAGTTTAGATGTCGATAAATTCGCAGATGAAATTTTTAATGTTAAATTATAAAATTGCAAATTTGAAAATAATCAGATTGATAATGATTTAATATTTAAACATTTCTCTAATTATTATTTTCTTTGATATCTCATAAACAGATCATCAGACTTTAAACCTTGCATATGTTCCCAAAATATTTTTGATTCAGGATATGATTTTAAACCATTCTTATGTTTAAAAAATATTTCTGTTGCTACCACATTTTTTGTTTCCCATTTTTTTTTTTTGAATTAATAGTTTGACCATAAGCAAGACTCTCACTTTTAATATTCAAAACCAATTTATTTTCATCAATCAACCAATTTCCTTCATTAATTTCAGCATACATTGTTTTAATTCTTCCATTACGATAATAATAGCGGAAAGTATAATCCTGATTTAAATATAATGAATATTCATAATAATCACAATCACATCTAGAAGGATTTCCTTCTGAGTCAAGATGTGTGGAATAACCATATATAGCAATTACCTTGTCATTGCATCCTCTTAAATCAGTAATTAAACTTATAATAGTTATTAAAGCTAAAGAAAAGAGTTTTGTCATTTTCTAACAGTATATAATTTTAATGCAAAATAAGTCAAAATGCATGAATAAATGTATAAGCAGAGATTCTTAATATTGTTTTAATCTATTATTTTAATTAAAATATCAATTTAAAATTGACTAAAAAATAAAATAATTATCTTTGCTTAAAATTTCAAAAAAATAAATATCATGATAATAGTTACAGGAGCAGCAGGCTTTATTGGAAGCGCGTTTGTAAACAAATTAAATTCAGAAGGTTTTAAAGATATTGTTTTAGTTGACAATTTTTCAAATCCTGAAAAAAATAAAAACATTGAAAATAAAACTTACACAAAAAAAGTTGACCGAAATGATTTTTTTGCTTGGCTTGATGAAAACCACAAATACGTTCAATTTATTTTTCATATTGGCGCAAGAACAGATACAACAGAATTTAATGTTGAAATATTTAACGAATTAAATTTAGGATACACAAAACAAATGTGGAAAGCTTGTGTAGAATATGGCTTACCTTTAGTATATGCCTCATCAGCAGCTACATACGGAATGGGCGAACATGGTTACAACGACAATCACGATATAGTAAATAAACTAAAACCACTTAATCCTTACGGCGATTCAAAAAACGATTTTGACAAATGGGCTTTAGCACAGAAAGAAAAACCATATTTTTGGGCAGGACTGAAATTCTTTAATGTTTACGGACCAAACGAATATCACAAAGCCAGAATGGCTTCTGTTATTTTTCATGCTTATAATCAAATAAAAGCAGCAGAAAAAATGAAACTATTCCGTTCGCACAATCCAAATTTTAAAGATGGCGAACAAATCAGAGATTTTGTTTATGTTAAAGATGTTGTTAAAGTTTTATACTTTTTTTTAAATCACCGAAAAGATTCAGGATTATACAATTTAGGTACAGGAAAAGCAAGAACTTTCCTCGATTTAGTGAAAAGCACATTTAAAGCAATGAAAATAAAAGAAGATATTAGCTTTATTGACACGCCCGAAGACATAAGAGATAAATATCAATATTTTACAGAAGCAAATATGGCTAAATTAAAAAGCATTGGTTATTCAGAAACATTTTACAGTCTTGAAAAAGGAGTTGAAGATTATGTAAAAAATTATTTAGTCGAGCATAATTACTTGTAATACAAAAACTTATAGAAACAACAAAATTCAAAATTTCAATTTCCTAAACAAATAAACTTCAACTATTAAATATACAAGTTAAAGCTATTTGATTATTGATTTTTATTTGAAATCTAATTTTTATCTTTTGTGATTTAATAAAATATGGATGAAATATTTTTCATTACGTCAAAATCAGTTTTTGGCGCAATGCTTAGAGTTTTTTTTATCATTTTTTTTGCAGGCCTTTTAGTCCGAAAAAAAATTATCACCACCGAGCAAGTTTCGGCTTTATCCAAAATTACAGTCTTTGTTTTATTGCCATCTTTAATTTTTTCCAACAATATTTTAAATTTTCATCCAAAAGAAAACCCAGATTGGTGGATTATTCCTATTATAGGAATCGGCATGAGTTTAGTTGGTGTTTCAATTGCATTAATTCTATTTTTACCTGATATAAAAACAAAAAAAAACATGCTTCCTGTAAGCAGTATGCAAAACGCAGGATATTTAGTTTTACCTATTGTTCAAATATTATATCCTGCTGATTTTCATGTGTTTGCATTATACACATTCCTTTTTATTATTGGGTTTAACTTTATTTTATGGAGTTTAGGAAAAGTTTTGGTAACATCAAACGACGGAAATAAGATAAGTTTTAAAATTAACGATTTTATAAATCCGCCACTAATTGCAAATCTAAGTACAATAATAATTGTGCTTATTTCTTTTCAATCTTATATTCCCGATTTTGTTATTGATTCTTCAGATTTATTAGGGAAAGCCGCAGTTCCGATAGCTACTTTTGTTTTAGGCGCAACTTTAGGCGAAATTTCTTTTCGAAAATGGCCGCCAATTATTGATATTTTAAGAGTTAATTTTACAAAATTCGCTATTATTCCAATTATTACAATATTTATTTTATATCATTTCGAAATTTATAAAACACATCCTTTCCTTTCAGATTTTTTTATAATACAGTCTGCTGCTGCTCCTGCAACATCAATTATTCTTCAAGTAAAAACTTATGGCGGCAATGCACAAAAAATAGGTAGTATGATGATAATCAGCTATTTAATATGCCTTGTTGCAATGCCATTGTGGTTTGCTTTTTGGAAAAGTTTAGTTTTGTAAATCAAATATTCAAGCATTTTTTTATTAAACTGATTTTGATTAAACAATTCTATATAAAGTTGCTTAAGTTTAATAATATTACGCAATTAGATATAAATTTGTATATTTATTAAAATTTAAAATAAAAGCCCAAAATATGTCAAAAGCTAAAAAATTCGGCACTTTCAGTGGTGTTTTCACTCCTTCTATTCTCACCATTTTAGGTGTAATTATGTATTTACGCTTTCCGGCAATTATTGGACAGGCTGGATTAATAAATACTATCGGAATTATTGTAATTGCACATATAATCTCAATAACCACAAGCTTAAGCGTAGCTTCACTTTCAACCGACAAGCCTGTACAAAACGGCGGCACATATTTTATGATTTCGCGAAGTCTGGGTTTGCCAATTGGCGGAACTTTAGGATTTGCATTATTTGTTGGATTATCATTCAGCGTAAGCTTATATTTAATTGGTTTTGCCGAAAGTTTTCTTCAATACTGGAATTTAGACAATTCTATAAACACAATTCGTATTACAGGCTCTATTGTATTATTAGCTGTAACAACAATTACTTTTATAAGTACCTCATTAGCAATTAAATCGCAGTATTTTATTATGGCTGCAATAGTGCTTTCTCTGCTTTCTATTTTCTTTGGTCATCATGAATTTGCACCAAAAGAAATACATTTAGAACCACTTGCTACAACTGCACCTTTTATGTTATTATTCGGCATTTTCTTTCCTGCTGTTACAGGTTTTGAAGCAGGTGTATCAATGTCCGGCGACTTAAAAAATCCGAAAAGATCGCTTCCAATTGGAGCAATTGCAGCTGTAGGTGTTGGTTTTATTGTTTATATATTTCTTGCTGTTTTTTATTCATTAACTGTTGATGCAGAGGCTCTTGTAAACGATCCGCAAATTCTTTTTAAAATATCTTTGGTTCCGGCATTAGTTATTGCAGGCATTTGGGGCGCAACTCTATCATCAGCTTTAGGCAGCATTTTAGGTGCGCCAAGAATACTTCAAGCAATTGCAATGGATAAAATAGCACCAAAAATATTTGCAAAAGGCACAGGAAAAACCAACGAACCAAGAAATGCACTTTTATTAGCTTTTGTAATTGCAGAAGCCGGAATTTTAATTGGCGAATTAGACCTTATTGCCCGAATAGTTTCTATGTTTTTTATAACAACTTACGGATTTTTAAATCTAGCATCTGCAATTGAAAGCTGGTCGAGTTCCGATTTTAGGCCTGCTTTTAAAATTCCAAAATTCGTTAGTGTTTTAGGTGCTTTTTCTGCTTTTATTGTGATGATATTGCTTGATTTTCTTGCACTTGCAGGCGCAACTGTTGTATTAGGACTATTATACTTTTTTCTGCAAAGAAAAGAGCTTATTCTTGAAAGTGGCGATGCTTGGAGTAGCTTTTGGACAAATTTAGCAAAACGTGCTCTTTTAAAATTAAGCGTTCAAAAAACCAATAAAAGAAATTGGCGGCCAAATATTATTTTGTTTAGTGGCGGCGAACAAGCCAGGCCCCATTTAGTTGAAATGGGAATTACTTTAAGCGGAAAACTTGGTGCATTAACCGATTTTGAACTTATTTTTAAAGAAAGAAGCAATAATACATCATTATTTAATAAAAACTTATCTAATTCCGGATATTTTAACAGAAAATTCGAATGCGATAATATTGTAAACGGAATTAAATCTGTGACAAGTGTTTACGGATTTAGTGGTTTTGAGCCTAATACCGTTTTAATGGGCTGGAGCAAAAACACTAACAATACTGATTTTTTAGTTAATGTTATTAAAGATTTTAAATCAAAAAATCTTAATGCTGTTTTTCTTGAATATGATAATAACAACGGATTTGGGAAAAAAGAAAAAATAGATATTTGGTGGAATGGAAAAGGCCGACATTTAAGTTTTTCATTAAATATTCTTCGATTTTTACAATCAGATCCAACTTGGCGTGATGCCGAAACAAGGATTTTAATAATTAATAATGAAACATCTTTAACAGACAGAATATACAGAAGCACAAAAACGTTGCTTGATGAAAAAAGAATGTATGCCGAAGTTAAAATTATTAATGATGATTTTGGTTCAAGAAGCAAAAAATCAATTATTAATACAGAATCGGCAAATGCAAATTTAATTTTAATTGGTTTATCGCAAAAAACAAATGTATATACTAAAAAGTACATCGAATCTATTAATAATATTGCTGAATTGCCTTCAAGTTTGTTGATTTTAAGCCCGTCTGACGAATTTGAAGAAATTAATGTTGTAGATTATTCTTTCAAAAAGGAAACTAAAAGCACAAATGTTTCTCACATCTCAGATTTTCTGCCACTTCCTGTAATTGAAAACAAAATTATTAAAAACAGAATAAAAAAATTAGATGCAGATTTTATTGAAATTGGAAATATTTTTGTCGAAAAGGTAATTAGTCAAATTATTGGAAATCAAATTGTTGTTTTAAAAAACATTGCTGATTTTACAAAACAAAACAAATCAAATCTTGAAAAGGAACTTGAAGAATACGGCAAATTTGAAACAACAAAAACATTAATCAGAAAACATCAATCATTTCTTAAAAATATCAGTACAATAATTGAAAAGAAGAACAGAGATATTATAAAAGAAGCAAGTATTTTAATTTCCTCAGGCATTTCTGATTTTATTGCTAGAATTGGAAATTACATTTACGAATTACCTGAAAGTATAATT
This sequence comes from Bacteroidales bacterium, assembly GCA_016937695.1. Classification (GTDB taxonomy): domain Bacteria; phylum Bacteroidota; class Bacteroidia; order Bacteroidales; family NBLH01; genus NBLH01. The sequence continues at coordinate 84,123 of JAFGWC010000004.1, read as the reverse complement.
ATTCCTTATGTTTCTAATAATAAAGAAAAAAATCACAAAGTACAGTTTCAAAAAGCAATTTCATTTTATATTAATAATAAGGTAATTCCTGAAATCGTTAATCAACTAAATGAAATTGAAGGTATTAGCGTAAATTTATTCAATTCATCAAGGAAAGTAATATTTGCTGTAAACGATGAATACGAAAAACTTTTAAAAAATGCTAAATCAGAAAATATTTCTGATATTAGATTAAGTGAAAAGGTTATTGACGATTTAAAAACAATTGAAGCTGAGTTGCAAAACACTGAAAATCAATCAATTTCAAACACTTTTAACACTTTTCGTTCTATTACAATAAATTTAATTGAAGATTTATCTGCACCTGAATATTTAAAAAAGTTAAAGAAAAAAACGAAAGAAAAACAAGTTGATTTTTCTGATTATTTTAACTCTTTTGCCGAGAATTGGACAAACGGTTTAAGCTTATTAAATAATTCTCTTTACTTAGATACATTAATACTTTCGGAACAAAAAATCATAAAGAACATTGTTCAGAAAAACAACGAAAAAATTAGAAATTTAATTTCAGAAAAAATAATTATTCCGGTTGATAAATTAATTAAGAATATTGAAAATAGCACAAATTCTAATTTTTCTGATATTAAAGCTGTAAGTTTTAATGAAAATTTAAATTTTAAAAATATAATTCAGGATTTATTTGACAAAATATCAAATATAATAGAAACTTTACCTAAAGAAATATCGTTGCCTGAAACAATATATAAAGAGAATGAAGCAATTTCTTTAGGTGATTATGCAACTGTAAATTCTAATTTAAATAAAGTTGGAACATATTATTTCGATACATTATTTTATGAAACAGCATACAGAGAAATTGAACAGCTTGAAAATATTATTGGCAAATCATTAATTGAATGTAAAGAAGCAAACAGTTTGCTTCTATTTAGAATAAATAACATTCAGAACAACACTGATAATCACGACTTTAACAATCAGGCTACCGAAAGTTTTTTCAAAAAACTTACAGCTAATACAAAAGAAGAAAGAAACAAAATAAGTAATGCCGTTTTAAAAAATGAAACAAATTCTATAATATTCTTAGAAAACAGTTTTTCAAAATTATTTTATCATTCTATTTTAGAATCTGAAAATAAAATATCTTTTCAGCAAAGAGTTCAAAAAAGCAAAAAACTAAGTGCAATTATATCAGCAAAATACAGTGTGCTTAAAAATTCGGCAAGTCAATTAATAATTGATTTATTAAATATAACAAGCAGCGGAATTATACTTTCAAAAAAACACATAGAAAACAAAAAAGAAGAAACAACCAAAATAAGTCAAATACTTGATATTATTGAAGAAATAACGCCAAATAATAAAGTATATGACCAAATACCAATATTTTACAGAACTCTTTTAAGCACAAGTTCAAAAATAAACAACGAACTTTGGGTGCCTAAAAACGATGAAATTAAATTGATTAAAAGCTCTTTGCAAAGACATAAAGAAGGAAAAGGAGGAGCAGTTTTAATTACAGGAGTTTATGGCGCAGGAAAAACAACTTTATCGAGATATGCAGTTAATCGATTTTTTAAAAAATCTCACATTTTTTGGATTAATGCTCCTGCAAAAGGCTCGGTAAGTACACAAGACTTTTTAACAGAATTGCGCAAAGCTGTTGGTTCTGCCGATGATTTTAATCAAATATTTAATTCCTTACCAATGGAAAGCGTTATTGTAATTGAAGACCTTGAGTTATGGTGGGAACGTTCGATAAACGGATATGCCGTATTGGAAAAGATAATCGAATTAATTAACATTTATGGAAAAAAAGCATTTTTCATCATAAACAGCAATAAATATTCTTTTAAGATAATAAACAAAACTTTAGCTTTTGAAGAAAATCTAATTTCGGTTATTGAATGCAAAAACTTTAATTCTAAAGAGCTGCAACAACTTATTTTAAGCAGACATAAATCAAGCGGAATTACATTTAAATACAAAGGAAAAGATGAAGAAAACATTTCGCAATTAGCTTTGTCGTTTTTATTTAACTCTTATTTCAATTTCTCGAAAGGCGTACCCGGAGTTGCTATAAATACTTGGAAAGCAAATATTATAAAAGCTAATTCTGAATCAATAAACATAAAAAAACCAATTATTCCAAATGTTGATATTTTAAATAATTTGAATACTGATTGGCTTATTGTAATTGCTTTATTTATTCAGCATAAAAATATTGATGTAGAAAAATTATCGAGAATTACCGATTTTGAAAATTCTTTTTCAGAAAAGCTATTAAACAATTTATATAATTCCGGTATTATTGTTCAAAAAAGCCCAAATTACTTTTCGATTGGACGAAATATTGAACCATTTTTAATTAATTTATGTACTGAAAAAGGATTAATCTAAAAATTAAAATTATGTTTCCTAAATTTGCCATCGCTGCTTTATTTATATTTCTGATATTCAGAACATTACACATCGTAAACAAAGCATATAAATATGATAAAAAAATTAAATATCATATTAATTACATTTTACCAATAATTGAGTTTTTAATATGGATAAAACTTGCCTTACAATTTGCAATTTATATTTATGAAGAGAATAATTTCACAGCTTTAATTCTATTTGTGATATTTATTTTAATTCTTGCAATTCCCGGTTTTTTTCTGATAAGAGATTTTAGTTTTGGAGTATATCTAAAAATTTTAAACAAAATTGACAAAGGCGATTTTATTGAATTTGATAATATTAAAGGAGAAATTTTACGAACACGAAATTTTAATATTGAATTAAGAGACAAACAAGGACATATTAAAACTATTCCTTACAGTAAAATTAAGTCTAAAATTATTGACAAACACGGAACTAATCCAAACTTAAAAAAACAAATATTAACTTTTAATTTTCCTGAAAACATTCAAATAAATAAAATAGTAGCAGAATTGGAAAAAAACTTGTTAAACACACCTTGGGTTTCAATATCGCAAGCACCTTTTATTGAGAGCATTACTACAGAAAACGGAAAGCAAATTATACAAATGGCTGTTTTTACTTTGAAAAAAGAATATATTGAAAACATAAGACAAATTGTAGAAAAAAATCTATCTTATTTAAATTAATTTTAAAGTTTGGCAGGTAAAAAAAGCCTGCCAAACTTATATTTTTTTTTAATTCGTAGGCAAATTAGCTCCGCAAGATTTACATTTTGTAGAACCGGCTTCGTTCATTGTACCGCAATATTCACATTTTATTTGAGCTTTTGCTTGTTCGTCCTTAACTTTTTCGTCGCTAACTTTTTTTTCTTCAGCCTTTTTATCTTTTTCTATTTTTGCTTTCTCTTTATTAATAAGGCTTATTACAGCTTCAACTTCTTTATACGAATCAGCTAATTTATTAAAAGCTTTATCAATTTGTCCCGGTGCTTCATTAATATCAAATTCTTCAGGAGTCAAATAAATTACAGCTTCAGCTTTTTTAATTGCTTTTTTAACTTCATCAACAGCATCTTCTGTCCTGTTTTCCAGTTTATAACTGTTAAAATCCATTGTTAGCAATTTATCTTTTGTTGCTTTTAAATCAGTTACTTTTTGTTTAATATTACGAAGATTACCAACTGTTCCGGCACTTAATAGCTTATTGGCCTCCTCCATTTTATCAACTTTTTTTTCTTCATCCGAAATTCCTTCCGATTCTGTCCAAATTGCTTTTGCAGCTTCAAGTTTTTGGTCTATTAATGTTGCATAAACTGGATATTCTGCTTTAAGCTTTGTTATTGCTTCTTGGTTTTTTGTCCAATCTTCTTTTGACGATTCTAATGTTGGTCCGCATGAATTTAAAGCAAACAATGCTACTAAAAGAATGTAAATTTTTTTCATAATTTATTTTTTAAAGTTTTAATTAAGAAACTGATTACAAGACAAATGTAAATTCATAATATCTGAAAATTTGAATTGTAATTTCAAATTTAGTAAATAGCTTAAATAATTTTAAACACAATTTACATTTTTTTTCAAGATAATAATCAAATTCAAAAAAATATTTTGACATTTTTCATTTCAAAAAATAAGTAATTCAAATATTTAATAAATCACAAAAAGTCTATTCTTAATCGTATAATATTAATAATCAACAAAATACCAAAATATTATTTTACAGTAAAATCATGTTGCTTTAATTTAATAAAAGCTTTTAAAAGTGGTTTTCTAAATTTATATCTGCTTTTTTGCTTCCCTTCTTTTGATAAAATTTCGGCTCTCTCTTTTTTACAAAGCATTCCTAAATTATAATTTAACGATTCGGTTTTGTTCAATTCTCCTGTTATTTTATTATATTTTTCAATAACTTCGACTGAACTAAATGAATTATATTCGTCTGTATTTGCAAGCGCACATGCTAAAAGCACATTTGCAAATCTATTTGTTTTTGTAGAACTCTTAGTTGCAATACTATATGATTTTTTTATGCTATGATCAGAATTATCAATACTCCTTTTAACAGCATAATTAAAATGTTCAATATTAATCTTAGTTTTGTTTTCAGAAACTGCTTTTTCTGATGAATATTTACATAGTAAATGCACATAATTTGGAAATCCGGAAGAAAGCTCTATTATTTTTTCTGAAATTTCGTCATCAATTTTTAAAGACAAAAGTTTTAAATTACGATTAAGTATTTTTTTTGCCTCTTTGTTGCCCATCAAAGGTAATTCTATCTGTTTAATGCACCTTTCTACAGAAGGATGTTGACCAAATAAATCTTCAACACTTTCAGCAATTCCTACAAGAATTATTGTAATAAATGGTAAATTATCTGATAATAACTTAATAATATCAGCCATTTGAGCTTTTATTTTTGGATTTTTAATAATATCAAATTCATCAAAAATAAAAACCATATTTTCATTAATATTAAATAGAGTGTTTTCAATCTCAGTTGGACTTATTTGCTCTAAATCAGGAACTTGTATTGGAAAAACCTCCATTTTTTCTTCAGCTTTGTATCCAACTTGTTTTATTGGATATCCAAATTTTACTTTTTTTAAAGCTCTTTCCCAAATTGTTTTAAAATCATCATTTCTATTACACGTAACTTTTATTGTAATAATATCTTCAAACATAAAAGAAACCATATTTGACAATGAAGTTTTTCCGACTCCTCTGTTTCCATACATAACTGCATGTTGTCCTTTTTCTAATATTGTTTCTTTAATACTTTTTAATTGTATATCTCGGCCCGAAAATAAATTTATATTTTCAATTGGCGCAGATGGAGTAAATATTTCATTTATTAAATGAAGTTTTTCTTCTTTATTCATTTTTATTATCTTTATTACCACAAACCATTATCATTTTCACATAATATAATTGTGTGAAAAAACTTTATAAAACTAACTAATTATAATATGAAAAAGTCTAATTATCATTTAAGATTTATCTTTTTTCTGACATTTTTTTATTCAAATTTTTTATTAATCGCTCAAGAAGATTATGATAAAGATATTGATTTGGCAGGAGAATATTATCAGAAAGCAGTAAATTTCAGTAATAATTTTAAATTAGATAGTGCTGATGCAAATTTCAAAAAAGCGGTTGTGCTTTTCGAAAAACACGAAGAATGGGAAAACTATTTAATTATTCAAAATGAAATAAGTAAAATACTTTTAAACAAAGGTTTATTTGATGATGCAATAAATTTACTAAACGAAAATATAAAGAAAGCAATTGATCATTTTGGCGAAAACAATGAATATTTAGCCAATTTCTACGATAATTTTGGACTTGCTAAATTTTTTAAAGGAAATATTGATGATGCTTTAAGCTATTATGATAAAGCTTTGTCAATAAGAATTGCCTTAGGCGAAAAAGATAATATATTTATTTCCAACATTTTCAATAATATAGGAAATGCTTATACCGAAAAAGGAGAATTCGATATTGCTCTGGATTATTATCAAAAATCATTAAAAATAAGAAAAGAAATTTTAGGCGAAACAAATCCTGAAACTGCAATTTCGTACAATAATATCGGAATAATTTACAAAGAACAAAGAGAATACGATTTAGCTATTGAATATCATCAAAAAGCTTTAAATATTCAACGTGCAATATTTGGTGACGATTATCCCGAGCTTGCTAATTATTATCAAGGCATTGGAAACGTTTATAAAGCAAAAGGCGAATTGGACTTAGCAATGGAATATTATCAAAAAACACTTTCTACAAGAATAAAATCTTATGGCGAAAACCATCCAATTGTAGCTAAAGATTTAATTAATATTGGAAATATTTACATCGATAAAAATGATTTTGACAATGCAGTTGATATCTTTCAAAAAGCATTAAGAATACAAAAACAAACTTTGGAAGATAATCATCCTGATATGGCAATAACATACAACAATATTGGAAATATTTACAATAATAAAGGACAATTCGATTTAGCTTTAGCTTTTTATTTAAACGCTCTTGAAATAAAACAAGCTACTGTTGGAGAAGAACATCCTGAAATTGCTGATTATTATAACAATATAGGAAATATTTATTCATCAAAAGGCGATTACTCGCAAGCACTTGAATATCAGGAAAAAGCATTAGAGTTAAAAGAACTTTTCTTTGGACCAACTCATCCGGCAACAACTTTGGCTTATTTAAATATTGGGAATTTATATTACGAACAAGCAAAATACGATAAAGCTTTAGAATATTTTCAAAAAAGTGTAATTTCTAATGTAAAAGGATTTAAGCCTATTGAAAATGATTTTACAACAAATCCAGAACTTAAAAATTATTATGATTCTCATAAATTATTAAGCGCAATACATGGTAAAGCTAAAGCTTTACTTGGCAAATACAAAACAGACACTTTAAGCTTTGAATTAGAAAATGCTTTTGCTTCATATAAAGAATGTGATAAATTAATTGATATAATTAGAAAAACAACTACTTCAAAAACAGATAAAATTGAATTAGGAAAAACAACTTCTACAATTTATGATGAAAGTATTGATATTTGCTACAAATTAAATCAACTCAAAAATAAAGAAATTGGACAATTTTATCTTGAAGAAGCTTTCTATTTCTCAGAAAAAAATAAAGCTGGTGCACTTTTAGAAGCAATAGCAGGTTCCGATGCTCAAAAATTTGCAGGAATTCCAGCAAATGTCCTAAAACAAGAAAAATCATTAAATAATAGAATTGCTGATTTAGAAAAGAAATTAGCCGAAGAATATGATCCTGAAAAAGAAGTGATTCTTAGAGACCAACTTTTTAAATTAAACAGAGAATACAGTGTTTTAATTACAGATTTTGAAAAAAAATATCCGAAATATTTTGAAATGAAGCATGCAAATAAATACATTACTGTAAGCGAACTGCAAAGTATTTTAGATAAAGAAACAGCTTTAAGAAGCTATTTGCTCGGCGACAGTTTAATTTTTATTTTCACTATCACAAACGACTCAATTATTTTAAATAAATCTAAGAAAACAGATGACTTTAATTTTGAAATTTTTGGAATTCGCAAACAAATAACTTCAGGTTTAGTCTCTGATATTAAGCAATTTATGATAGATGGAAATAATATGTTTAATGCTCTATTTCCTAAGCCAATTCCTTCAAAAATTAAAAGACTTATTATAATTCCGGATGGCAATTTAGGACTTATTCCTTTTGAAGCATTATTAACAGAAAAAGTCGAATGCAATTTTGATCAATTTGATAAATATCCTTTTCTTATTAATAATTATGATATTTCATATCAATATTCCTCAAATTTATATTATAAAATTTACAATAAAATTACTGAATCTGAAAAACATTGGGCTTCAAATAATTGGCTTGGTATTGCTCCTGTGTTTAACAACATTAAAAATTTAGTTATTAATGATATATATATTTCTTCACTTCCTGGAACTGAAAACGAAGTTAAAACCATAAAAAATAATTTCCTTAAAAAAGGTTTAAGTGCTGATGCTAAGCTTTTTGAACAGGCTAGCGAGAATTTTATTAAATCTAATGAAATAAAAAAATATAAGTTTTTACATATTGCAACTCATGGTTTTGTAAATTCTGATAAACCTGAACTTTCAGGAATAATATTAACAGAAAAAAATGATAAAAATACTGATGGAGTTTTATATTCAGGTGAAATATATAATCTTGAATTAAATTCTGACTTAGTTGTGCTTTCAGCATGCGAAACAGGCTTAGGAAAAGTATCTGAAGGCGAAGGAATTATAGGATTATCTCGTGCGATTTTATATGCAGGAACAAACAATATTATTGTTTCGCTTTGGAAAGTTGCCGATAATTCAACTTCTGATTTAATGATTGACTTTTATACTGATTTGCTTGAAGATATTGACAAATCTGACAAAAAATACATTTACGGAAATTCTTTAAGAGCTGCGAAATTAAAAATGATTAAAGATAAAAAATTCGGGCATCCGTTTTTTTGGTCACCATTTATCCTTATCGGCAAATAATTGATAAAAGAAGCATCTGAATTAATTTTACAGATGCTTTTTTTTGAATGAATAAATTTACGAGTGTCCGCCTACAACAATTCTCATTATTTTAAGATTTAAAACAAAAAATCTAATTATTTGTTTAATGTAGCAACGACGCCAAAATTTTGTCATTCTTGTAGGCTCAGTACCAAATGACATATTGCTATATGGTATAGTTTTTTCTTTTCCTTTTGTAAGCATAATTTATTTTTTAATGTTTGTAATAAATTGGATATCAGTATTTTATTATTCAGGAATTAACCACCATAAAAATTTGGCTTTGGCTTTATACAAAAACATATAATGCATAAATAATTTCATCCAATGTCCTGCTAGTCCAACTTCGCCAACAGTATAATTAATATTTCTTCCCCATTTCGGATATTTATCATAATCCGGAACAATAGGATAAACTGTCATTACAGCGGCTTGTCCATGCCTTATTCCATAACCTGCAGAAACAATACATGCAGCTCCCATTTTCGACATGCTTGCCATATGTGGATGCTCGTTTTTTCCTGTTTTAATTCTGTGAACAATATTTTCAGCTACAATTTTACCAATAACTCCCGAAGGCATTCCTGTTCGTGGAGCTGTTGGATTAATTGCCATTCCGTTTTTATTTTTCATTGGTTTTGAAATTGTATGTGGAGGTGCAAATGCAATTCCAGAAGCATACACATTTTCATAAACCGGACTTTGATAAATAGATGGCCAATCAGATGCTTTCCACTCTTCATAAGGCTTTCCACTATAATCTGCATCAACTTTCATTAATCCGTTTGCAGCAAAAACATCAGAAGTAATATCTTCACCTGATTTATTAAATGCTTTCATTCCAACACCTGCAAATCCGGGAATTAGCATCGCAAAATCAAAATTAATTTGTTCTTCTTCGCCATCAAGTGTTTCGTAATAAGCTGTATTTCCATCAACTTTCTTAACTCCTGCTCTTTTTATCCACCTTATTCCATATTCTTTAAATATTGACTCTGTAAAAATTTTAGTTGGAGTAATGTATCCGCCTCTTTTAACATAAGCTCCTCCCATTCCGAAATCACCCAATTCATACTCGTTACTTATCCAGCAAATATCAGCAAGATGATTAAGATTTCTTTTTGTTATTTCAAATGCTATATTTAAAATATATTCGAAAGCAGCACCTTGACATGTTGCAAGCGGATGTCCTGTTCCAACAAGGAAAGTTTGTTTTTCTCCTGCTTTCATTTTTCTAAACGAAGCTTCAAGATTTTTCCACGAATGTTCTGCGTGATCGTAAGTGCAAACAGAATTTGTGAAATTATCGGGGCCAAGTCCTTCTGTTGCAGCAAAGTTTAATTTTGGACCTGTTGCGTTAATCAAAAAATCATATTCTACTTCCTCTTCTTGGTCAATTTTATCTTCAGATACATGTTTTATTCTAACATACGGCTGTTGCTCATTTCCATAGCCTTCCGGATGAACAGATAAAGCAATTGCTTGTTTATAAACTATTCCTTGTTTTTTGTAAACAGGTTCCAGTTTAAATTTAACTTGTTCCGGTTTCATTAAACCCAAACCAACCCAAATATTTGAAGGAACCCATTGGTAATTACTATTTGGACTGACCATAATTACTTCATGTTCTTTTTTTAATTTACGTCTTATAAAAAGTGCTGCTGTGTGTCCGGATATGCCGGCACCAAGAACAAGAATTTTTGCCATTTCGTTTATTTAAAAAAATATATTAATATGTAAATGTATTAAATTATTTTAAAAATCCAAATTAACTAATTGAAATTATTTGTGTAAGTATTTGTTTATTAGCTCAATAATTATTCTTTAAACCATTCGTACATTATGTAATGTTGATTGTTCATTCCCACTTTATCATAAACTTTTTGAGCGTTAAAATTGGATTTATCCACATATAACCTTAATCCAATATACTCTTCTGAATTATTTACTATTTCTTTTAAATGCTGATACATTTTTTTAAAAACACCTTGCTTTCTGTATTCCGGAATTACATAAACAGATTGTATCCATAAAACACATGAATTTCTCCAATCGCTCCATTCAAATGTTGTTAAAAGTGATGCTATTATCGTATTATTTTCCTCGGCCACATAATAAATCCCTTTCGATTTATCTTCAAAAACAGCTTTTACACCTTTTGCGATAATTTTATCATCCAATATCATTCCTTCACTTTCTTTTGCCATTTTTATCTGAAAGTTTTTTATTGTTCCAATATCAGATTTACTTGCTTTTTGTATTATCATTTATTTATTGTAATTAAATTAAAAAATCCAAACTTAATTCTTTTAATTTTTTTTCTGATGGTTTTGAACTTGAAATATCCCAATCTCTTGATTTATAGTATTCTAGAAGTTTTTCAGCAAATTCATCACGGTTTAAAATTGCGCCTTTTTTTGGTCCTGAACTTAAAGCTTCGGTATAAAACCTTTCGGGTAAAACATCATCTTCTGCAGTAAAGCCTTCTCTAATATTTATCATTTTTTCAAGATTAAATATTCTTTCACCTGCTTTTTTAAACGAATTTTCGTCCCAACTTGATCCTGTAATTGCATTTACAAACTCAATTAATTGATTTGTATCAAAACCTCCCCAACCTGTTGCAAAAAAGCAAATTGCAAGAGAGTCTTTTAAAGCATTCGCATTTTGTCTGTCAACATCACCACCATTAAGATGACAAGCGCCTCTGTTTGATGTTGTATAACTTATTCCTGTTCCAGGATTTACATGAACATTCCAAGCAGCTAATGATTGTCCTTTAACATGAATTGCAAATTTTTCACTTCCTTTACCTATTTTTTCTGATAATACTTTTACGCCTTTAGATGCTAAATCGCCAATTCCGTCTCTGTCAGCAATTTTTTTTATCATACTTAAAATACTATCAATATCGTTCCATTTTAAATCAATTCCATCAAGAAAGTTTATGTCTATTAATTCCTTCTCCTTTGCTTCTATTAAAAATCCGATTGTATTTCCAAGAGAAATAATATCAATTCCGTAGTCGTCTCCATCATAAATCGCTTTCATTACGTCATTAATTTCTGTCAGCATAAGATTTGAACCAACCATTGTACCTGTCTCATACTCAGGCGAATCGTGAACTATTGTTCCTTTAAACCGGCCTTCAACAACAACGCCACTTTTTTTACATGAAAGCTGACACTGATAACAAGCATAATCTCTTTTCCAAATTTTTTCACGAGAGGCTTTTGCATCATAATTTTCAATTTGTTCAAAAGTTCCTTCTCTGTAATTTTTAACAGCCATAGAGCCTTTATCACTAGATGATTTTAAAGCACCTGCAGTTCCTTCTTCTCGCCAATATTTAGTTGCTTCTCTTCCTTTAAAATAAGCTCTGGCCTTATTAGCTAAATTATTAAATTCTTTAGGGTTTTTAACATTTGGCATGCCTGTTCCTTTTACTGCTATTGCTTTTAGGTTTTTTGAACCCATTACAGCACCAACTCCCCCACGCCCTGCTGCTCTTCCGGCGGTATGCAATATACTTGCATATGCTACTTTTTTTTCGCCTGCCGGTCCAATATAGCATGTTTGAAAATTATTATCGCCTAATTCTTTTTTAAAAGCATTATCAAATTCATCGGTTTTCATTCCCCAAAAATCTCCGGCATCTTTAATTTTAACTTCATTGTCTTCAATTTTTATATACACTGGAAATGGTGATTTGCCTGTAATAACAATACCTTCATAACCAGCAAATTTAATTTCAGGACCAAAAAAACCACCAATATTTGAATAACTTACTGTTGAAGCTTTTTCAAATATTGATTTTTTAGGCGACGTTAAAGGCGATTTTGTAACAACACAAGTTCTTGAAGATGAAGGTATTGGAAGACCGGAGAAAGTTCCTGACATAAAAATGAGCGGATTGTCTTCAGAAAAAGGATCTAAGCCTGGTTTTATTCTATCGTACAAAACTTTCATTGCTAATCCTCTACCACCAACAAAAAGCTCAATATCTCTTTTTGAGATGTAAATATTCTCTGTTTTTCTTGTTGTTAAATTTATATCCAATAAAATTCCGAAAATATCTTCCATGTTAGTATTTTTTTATCAATTTAAATAGATTGTATTTTATTAAACTGTCCTATTTATAATATCTTTCTGTTAAAATTCCAGCAATTTGCTCAGGCGATTTTCCAAAAAATTCATAATTTGTATCAACTTTTACATATGATAAAGCACCATACGGACAATTTTTCACACAAGAAGGATCACCATCGCAGTATGTACAAAGGCCTTCTGGTTTTCCAGATTCTTGATTTTGTCTTATAACACCAACTCTTTCTGTTTCGCAGGCTTTAGCGCATTTTCCACAACCTATGCATTCTTCAACATTTACTGATATTGCGCCTGTTAATTTGTTTAAATAAAGAGCTTTTTCTCCTGTTTTTCTATCAACATTAATAGGGCAAGCATTTATACAAGGAGTATCCGGACATCCGGCACAAGTAGCAGGTATATCTAAATCAGGGTTGAATTTATTAACTCTGATATTGGCATTTTTAGGATTTACAATTCCATATGTTTCAAATCCATCCTGAGTAGCAAAATTGTAAGCGACACAGGACGTTTCGCATGTTCTACATCCTGTACATTTTGAGAAATCGCAAATTATTACTTTCTTTTCTATACCTTTTTCACTATCAAAAAAAGTAAAGCTTAAGTTTCCTAATGCTAAAGTTACGCCACCACCAATAAAAAGGTTTTTAATAAAATCGCGCCTGCTTTCACTAAAATTGTTTTCTTGTTGCATTTTTTTATTTTTTTTTAATCAAACAAGTTTTTAAATTTTATCCAATTTAAGAAAAAAACAGATATGTATAAATATCGATTAAAATTATATATGTATAAATGATTGGTTTTATGACACTTAACAAACATTCAAAAAAGTAATTTATATTCAATCTAAACATATAGTTTTTAATGGTTAATAAGTTTATAAAAATTTGTGCTAATCAAAGAAAATTTAAAATTTGTTAGATACTTTTGTTAATTAATTATATTGCAAAAAAGAGTTATAAATGATAGAATATTTATTTACAAGGGTATTTATTGAGTTATTCAGGTTTATTCCTTTTAGATTATTATATCTAATTTCAGATTTTTCAAGCTTTTTCATGCATTTTGTTGTAATGTACAGAAAAAGAGTTGTTTATGATAATTTAGTAAAAGCGTTTCCTGAAAAAACTAAAAGTGAAATAAGAGAAGTTGCTAAAAAATCTTATAAAAATTTTACTGATATTACTTTAGAATCGATAAAAATGTTTACAATGAGTAATGAGGAAGTTTTAAAAAGATTTGTAGCAATAAATCCGGAGTTTTTAGATAAATATTATAATAAAAACCAAAGTATTATTGGCGTAGGTGGGCACTATACAAATTGGGAATGGTGTTCTTCATTAGCAAATCTTTTAAATCACAGAAGTATTACTATTTATAAACCACTAAATAATAAACGTTTAACAAAGTATTTCAATAAAAACAGGTCTAGATTTGGAATGAAATTAATAGCACTAGAAAGTACAGGCAGAGCTTTTAAAGATATTTCCACACCTACATCCATTTTGTTAGTTGCAGACCAAAGTCCAAGCTCATTAACTCATTCGATTTGGGTTGAGTTTTTAGGCAGAGACACGCCTTGTATTCATGGACCTGAAGCATATTCCAAGAAATTTAATCTACCGGTAGTTTATTACGATTTTCAAAGAATTAAAAGAGGATATTATACAACTGAATTTTCAGAGCTAGTTAATAATCCAAATGAATATGAAAAAGGTGAAATAACCGCCATTTATATGAAAAAACTTGAAAAAGTGATTCGAAAAAAACCTGAAGGTTGGCTATGGACTCATAAACGTTGGAAACATAAAAGGAAAAATGGGGTAATATTAAAAGATTATTTTTATAAATAAATTTAATTAATTACCTTTTCATAAAAATACTTTTGAAAATTATTTTTCGTTTTTTTTATAGAAATATTTTTAGAAATTATTAAATATTATAAAAATGAAACCATATAAACTAATATTAATTTTGAGTGTAATTTCAGTTTTGTTTTCTTGTACAAAAAAAGATCCATACACTATTCCGCAAAGCGAAACTGAAATTGTAAACGATTTTGTTTACAGTACAACAACAACTTATTATTTGTGGGAAAGTCAGATTCACACAGGCATAAATTATTTGGAATATACAGATTCTTATCAACTTTTTGATGATTTAAAAAACACTGAATTAGACCATTGGTCTTTTTTACATGATGATTATCAGGTAGTTTTAAACAGTTTTAACGGAATAGACAAAACTGCAGGTTATAAAATGAAACTATTTCAATATGAAGGCAGTAATGATGTTTTTGGCATAGTAGAATATGTTTATAAAGACGGGCCAGCTTATAATGTCGGTTTAAAACGTGGCGATTATTTGCTTAAAATAAACGGTCAGACTTTAAATACAGATAATTATATTGACCTTTTAAGCTATGATCAATATACAGCTACAATTGGTGAAAATATAGACAATCAGATTATTGAAACAAATACAGTTTCTATAACTACTGTAGAGATGACAATTAATCCGGTTCTTGATTATAAAGTAATAGACGTTTCAGGGACAAAAATAGGCTATTTGCTATACGATCAATTTATTGAAGATTATTTTACTGATTTAGAAAATGTATTTATTTATTTTAAAGCACAAGGAGTAACAGAATTAATTCTTGATCTTAGATATAATCCGGGAGGATATGTTACAACTTGTTCGAAATTGGCCAGTATGATTGCTCCGGCAAGTGCAATTGGAGATGTTTTTATTACAGAGCAATGGAACGACTTGTTAACAGACTATTTAGCAAGCAATTATGGCGAGAACAGCGAATATTTTATCGATTATTTTCCTACGCCAAATGTTAATTTAAACTTAAGCCGAATTGCAATTCTAACTTCCAACAGAACAGCCTCTGCAAGCGAGGCTATTATTAACGGATTAGAACCATATATGGAAGTTAAAATAATTGGAGATACAACTGCAGGAAAATATACCGGTGCAAGTTTATTTTATGATGATGTTGAATATAAACACACTTGGGGGCTATATCTTGTAATTAATAAAATTGCGAATGCCGTTGGAAATACAGACTTTGTAAATGGCTTTGCACCTGATATTGCTGTGCAAGATGATTATTCAACGCCTGTTGGTGATGTTGATGAAGTTTTAACTGCAACAGCTATTTCGTATTTGACCGGTGGACTTACAAAAGATTATAAATCTAAATTTATAAATTTAAATTCATTTAATTTTTATCAGAATAAGTTTGAAAGAGAAGGTTTAATGATTCAAAATAAAATTAAAAAGTAGGCAGAGTTTGATTAATATCATTTTATTGAATGAACAGCATCTGCAATTTCTTGAATTAAATTTATATTATCTTCAAAAGCATTACCAACAACTATAATATCAGCGCCTGCAAAGCAGGCGCTTTTAGCTTGCAAAGCTGTTCTTATTCCACCTCCCACAATTAAAGGTATACTGATATTAGTTTTCACTTTTTTAATCATTATTTCGGAAACGGCATTTGCTGCACCACTTCCGGCATCTAGATATATTAATTTTTGACCTAACAACTCGCCTGCAATGGCTGTTGCTACTGCAATATCATCTTTCTCAAACGGAATTGGTCTTGTATTACTCATATACTCAACAGAAGTGGTTTTACCTCCATCAATTAAAATATATCCGGTTGGTAAAATTTCTAATTTACTGTTTTTTAAATGATGTGCAGCAACAACATGATTTCCGATTAACAATTCAGCATTTCTACCTGATATTAAGCTAATTAGCAAAACCGCATCAAGTTTAGTTGATAATTGTAATAAACTACCTGGAAATAAAATTAATGGAATTTTTGTTCTTTTTTTTATTTCAACAATCAATTCATCAATTGGTTTTGAAACCAAGCTTCCGCCAACAAATAAGAAATCAACATTTGCATTTTCAGATAAATTTATAAGCTCAAAAATTGTTTTGTTCTTTAATTTATCAGGATCTATCAATAAAGCAATTTTTTTTGATTGATTTTTTGATATTGATTGATATATCTTCCCCTTCATTTTTTGGTATTTCTTCTTAGTTTATATCATTCAACAATAATAAACAACAATAAAATCTTCAGCAATATTTTTTTCTTTATGAATAAAATAATTAAGGATAAATTGTTCTTTAAAACTTTTATAATCAATTGCACCTTTAATTTCGCCTTCTGAATTCAAATTAAATTTCTCTATTTTAATATTATTCTTAAAGTCAAGTCTTTTTTCGCCATAAATTTTATAAATAGTTTCTTTTGCACACCAATATGCGTGAAAATGAAGTATTTGATTATTTATATCTACTGAATTAATTTCAACTGGATATAAAAATTTAGGTGCTATTTTTAATATTCTTTCTGAAACTTTTTCAACATCAATACTAACATTTTTTTGACCTAGTATAACCGCAACAATGCTTTTTGTATGAGAAATACTTATTTTTAAGTTAGAATCTGCAAGATAAGGCTTCCCAAATTCAT
Organism: Bacteroidales bacterium; assembly: GCA_016937695.1. Lineage (GTDB taxonomy): Bacteria > Bacteroidota > Bacteroidia > Bacteroidales > NBLH01 > NBLH01. Next base: position 66,991 of record JAFGWC010000004.1, on the reverse strand, counting down.
CATAACTAACTTCAACGGGCTTTTCAATAAGTGTATATAATAAAAGTCTACATGCAATCCATTCAATTTTTCTATTTTCATTACTGAAATTATCCAATTTTTGAATTTCAGATTTTGGTGCAAGACTTATAAATTTTTCAAATAAAATATCATAAGATTCATCAAGCTTCCATAATCCTAATTTAGAATCATTTATGTTTTTTAAAATACTTACAGGCATATTTATACAATTTATTTATTATTCCACTCAAATGTTTCCATCAGATTTATTATATCTTCTTTTACAAATTTTAAAACAGGCGCTAACGAATCTTTATTTGGGTAAACATTAAAATACAAAGCGCCTCTTAAAAAATGCTTTGTACTATCTGTAACGTAAAACTGATATGATGAAGCTACATTACCTTTAATCTCATACAAAACACCAAATACATTGTTTTTATTATTTACAAAAATTTCTTCATTTATAGCTTCTGCTTTTACTGTGTGTTTATATGCTAATTCTCTTGAATCTTCAAGATATTTATTTAAATTATCATTAACTGTTTTATAGCTGATGTGTATTTTCCCTTTCATAGTGGGCAAAATAATATTTATCCACCATTTTTCGGTAAACTGAGAAGAATCAATTTGAACAAAAGAATATTTAGGTATTTCAAATGAATATGGTCCTTGATTATTAAATTTCACATATTCCTTTTCAGGAAAAGAAATTCTGAAATAGCCTCTTGGCTTTGGAGTATAACTACTTGAACATGAAAGGAATACAAAAAGTAAAATAATGATTGAATATTGAGTGTATTTATAGATTTTCATTTTTTGCTAAGCGATTTTTTGAAAAGTAACTTTTATTTGTATTATTCGTCGTTTATCAGCCGAAATAATTTTAAAAACAAAATTTTTATATTTTATTGCAACTCCTTCTTTTGGAATTTCTCCTTTTATTTCCAAGATTAAACCCGCTAAAGTATCAGCATCCCCTTTCACATTGTCAAAAATATTATCTTCGAAATCTAAAATTTTAAAAAAATCATTTAATAAAGTTTTACCTTCAAATATATAATTATTTTCGTCTATTTTTTTATAAAAAACATCTACTTCATCAGACTCATCACCAATTTCACCCACAATTTCTTCCAATATATCTTCTAATGTAACAATTCCGTTTGTACCTCCATACTCGTCAATTATAAATGCCATATGTATTTTTCTAGATTGAAAATCAGTTAGTAAATCATTTATTTTTTTTGATTCAGGCACAAAATAGGCAGGTCTAATTAGTGTTTGCCAATTATATGATGTTTTATGAAAATGTGGTAATAAGTCTTTTGTAAATAAAATTCCTTTAATATTGTCAAAAGTTTCTGAATATATCGGAATTCTTGAGTAATTATACTTTGTAATTTTATCAATAATTTCAGAAAATTCATCAGAAATATCAAAAGCAATAACATCAACACGTGGTTTCATTATTTCGCTAACATCAATACTTCCATAGCTTATTATTCCTTCTAGTATTTTTTTGTTTTCGGCGTCAGGATTTTCAGTTAAATCCAGCGCGTCAGACAAATCTACTAAAGAAATTTCAGGCTTTTGTTTAGCTATTTTCTTTTTAACAAAAGATGTAGAATTAACAAGTATTGTTGTTATGGGTTTAAGAATTTTGTTTAAAGTAAACACAGGGATTGACATAAATAAAGAAAACTTTTTTGCAAATTGTGTTGCATATACTTTTGGAATTATTTCACCAAAAAGCAATAATAGAAAAGTAACAACCACAACTTTAAATAAAAAGCTTATCCATTCTGGCGAATTTTGAAATTCTATTAATGTATCTGTAATATATGTTGATAATATAACTATTCCAACATTTACAAAATTGTTTGCAATTAGAATTGTTGCTAGTAAATGTTCGGGTTTTTCCAATAATAATAGCAAACTGCTACTTTTTTTTGAAATTTTTGTTTTTATCTCATCTAAATTTGAAGGGGAAAGTGAAAAGAAAGCAACTTCTGAACCTGAAATTAGTGCAGAGCTGATGAGTAATATTATAACAACTAATATTCCAATAATACTTGCTAAGTCTATACTATGAAAAACTATTTTTAATAAAAACACTGTGTATAAATACGGTTCTGGTTCCAAAGTTTATTTTAATTAGTATTTTATTTCAGATTTCTAAATTAAATAATTTATTTTATCCAATATAATAAAACCGCACAAAATTATAAATTTACAATAAAGAAACTGCGTTATTATAAATATATTTTATAATAACGCAGCTAAGTTTAAATTTAGCTTAATTAAAACAAACTATTAATTAAAATGGCAAATCATCGCCATCATCTGTAAATTGTTCTTCTGGTGGCTCATTTATGGTTGATGGTTTTGATTCTGCTTGATATGAAGTATTTGAAGTGCTTCCACTTTCCTGAGCTTTGCCTAACATTTGGAGGTTATTTACAACTATTTCGCTAAAATATTTTGTAACTCCGTCTTTTTCATAACTTCGGTTAGTAATTTTACCTTCAACATAAAGTTGACTACCCTTTTTTACATATTGTTCAACTACTTTTGCAAGTCCTCGCCAAACAAGAATATTATGCCATTCGGTATTTGTAACTTTTTCGCCATTTTTATTTTTAAATGTTTCGCTTGTGGCTAATGTAAATCTAGCAACCGGAACGTCTTCCTTAACATACTGTATTTCAGGGTCTTTACCAACATTACCGACTAAAATTGCTTTATTAATTCCCATAGTGTTTAATTTTTAGGTTTATATTTAACTTATCAGCTTTATTATTTTTTTCATAAATGACAATTCAATTTTATCATCTATTATTGTTTTATAAAACATTTCACTATTTAAAGCATTCCCACTTTTAATAATTTGCCAGATATTTGACCATCCGGGAAAACCGGCAACATTTCTATCATCAATGTAAATATCTGCATAAATTTTTCTACTAATATTTTCTGTATAAATTTCTTCAGGATAACTATTGTTTACTGCATAAAACTCCACACCATTTTGTTTACAAAACTCAACTGCTTCTGTAAGCTCTTTCCCTGCTCTAAAAGTCCATAATATTATTTCGTATTGTTCTTTTTGCAAAGCTTTTAATGTTTCAAATGCAAAAGGCATTACTTTTCCTATCCTAGGATAACGATGTTCAACAATTGTTCCGTCAAAATCTACTGCAATTTTCACTTTTCAGTATGATTAATGAAATTAATATTCATGTACAAATATAGCTAAAATAATTTTTGATTAATAATTGTTGTCAAAAAAATCCCAAAGCTCTTTTTTGTAATTTTCTCTGTCAAATCTTTTACATTGGTCAACAGAATCTACTTCTGATGTTGTGTATGCAACTTCCTTCATAAAATCTAAAGCACGGTTTGCACTTTCGCCCATATTAAGAAAAATAGTTTCTCCATTTTTTATATATCCTCGCTTAAGTGCTTCAAAAAGACCTAATAAACCAGCACCAGATGCAGGTCCAATTTTTATAACTCTCTCATAACCAACAAGTCTGGCAATATTTACAGCATGTTCTTCATTTACTTCAAATATTTCTCCACCAGTGCTTTTTACAAGAGGTGCCATTAATGGATACATTTTTGGATCGCCGGTTGCTATTGTTGGAATTAAAGTTTCAGGATTATCATAAACAGGATATGTTTTTTCAAATCCTTCAGGGAAACCTTCATTTTTAGCCTTTTCCCAAGCATGAGCCTGAGGCGCACATCTATCGCCTTGAGATAATAGAAATCTTGGCATTTTTTCAACTAAACCTGTAATTTTTAAATCTTTTATAGCTTTTTCAACTGCAAATGGTCCGGTTCCGCCGCTTAAGGCTTGAATATAAACATCTGGTATTTTGCCAATAACTCTTAACATTTCATACACTTGAGTTTTTTTCGCCTCTAATCTTAATGGATCTAGATTTCCACCAGTCATTAAGATTCCATATTTTTTTGAGTATTCAGCAGCAATTCTTTTAGCCATTGCGTAATCACCCTTTACTCTGAACAATTTCTGACCATATGTTCCAATGTGGGCTTCACTGTCTGCAAGAGAATCGTAAGGCACAAAAATAGAACAAGATATCCCTGCTTTTGCAAGATAATGAGCAAACGCAGTTGCAGTATTTCCGGTACTTGCAACAACATATTCTTTAATCCCATGCTCTTTTAGTACACTGGCTGCTAATGCTGCACCTTTGTCTTTAAAAGTTCCTGTAGCAAAACTTTTATCATTTCTATTTACGTATATTTCTAATTCAAGATTGTATTTCCTTTTTGCAAATTCTTCTAAAAAGCCCCATCTTTCAATCGGTGCAATTCCTTCGCCTTCTGTTACGATATTTTCTTTATTATTTAAAGGAAGAAAATCAAAATAATGCCATAAACTCTCTGGTTTTGCATCAGGACTAATAAGTTTTTTTATATCATTTTGATTTGTTGAATAAACTGTGTTTATTTTATGATCGCCACATTTAGGACAAGATTGATTATTAGAGAACCATTCTTCGAAACCTTCAATTTTATGACCACAAGTTCTGCACTCAAAGTAAAATTTTTTGTCCATTTTCAATAGTTTATAAATTTTAATAGATTAATTATCATATTTTGCAAAGATGTAAAATAATTATATGTAAGTTATAAACAAAAAAGTATCTTGAACATCTTTTAAAATATATTTTCCCATTTTTAACTTTATGAGCTCAAATCCGTTGTTTTCATTTTTGCAATAAACCAAGGATTTAATAAATTTTCTTTATTATACAAAAGCTCTTCATTCGTTTTTGAATTTAAAATATTTCCACCAGCAGCATTAATTATTGCATGACCTGCAGCGGTATCCCACTCCATTGTTGGTGCAAATCTTGGGTAAATATCTGCACTTGCTTCTGCAATTAAACAAAGTTTTAAAGAACTTCCAATATTTACAATCTCAATATCATTATACTGACTTTTTAAATTATCAATATATTCTTTTGTTTCTTTTGAAAGATGAGATCTGCTTGCAACAACTTTTAAAGATTTATTTCTTTGTTTTGGCAGTTGTTCTTTATTTTCAAATATAAATTTTAAAAGTTCATTTTCTTTAAAATCTACATCTATGTTATTTGTTAAAAAAGCATTTCCATCTATTTGGTTAAAATAAAGTTTTTTTAAACAAGGACTATAAACAACACCCATAACTACCTCATTATTAAATATTAATGCAATATTTACAGTAAATTCACCATTTTTTTTCACAAATTCTTTTGTTCCGTCTAATGGATCTACTATCCACAAATAATTCCAATTTCGCCTTTTCTCAAAATCAATTTTAGAACCTTCTTCGCTTAATAATGGAATATTAGTTTTTATTAAAGTATCCTTTATTATTTCGTGTGCTTTTTTATCAGCAATGGTTAAAGGTGAATTGTCTTGCTTAAAATTTAGTTCAAAATTATCACTTTTGTATATATTAAGTATTTCCTTTCCTGCTTTTACAGCTGCTAAAATGGCTATATTTAGCAGTTTATCATTAATTTCTTTCTCCATTCTACAAATATAAAAAGCTTAATATCACCACAGTAGTAATCATATAAATAATTGTTAAAGGTGTTCCTACTCTTAAAAAGTCTTTAAATTTATAACCTCCAGGTCCATAAATCATAAGATTTGTTTGATAACCAATTGGTGTCATAAAATTAGCGGCAGCAGCAAATGCAACTACTAACACGAAAGGTGTTGTATCAACTCCCAAATTTAAAGCAACACTTAAAGAAATAGGAAAAGCAATTGCCACAGCAGCTTTGTTTGTTATAAAAGCAGCCATTAAGCTAGTAATAAGATATATACCAAACAACAATCCATATTTCCCTAATGGTTTAAATACAAACAAAACACCATTAGCAAGCATATCAGCAACACCGGTTTTTATCATTGCCATTCCTAATGCAAGCGATAATGCTATAATAAGTGCTAGTTGATAATCTACACTTTGGGCCAAATCTTTTGGGCTAACTATTTTGAGAAGCTGAGTTACTATTAAAAAAACCAATAATCCTGTAAATAAAGTACTCATTCCCAATAAGTTAAGAGCAATAACCAAAAGCATTCCTCCTATAAGCGCGGTAGTTTTTAGTACTCCTAAACGTCTTATTTCCTTAATTTTTGAAATAACATAAAAATCGTTAGCTGTTTTTGAGAGTCTTTTAAACTGATTTCCTACCATAAGCAGCAGAGCATCACCTGCTCTTAATTCAGCATTAGCAATATGTCCGATTATATTTTCACCATTTCGGTGAATTGCAATAACAGTTCCATCATATTTTCCTCTAAAGTTTTCATGCATAATTCGTTTTCCAATCATGCCTGATTTATGTGAAATAACAATTTCAACTATATCTGATTGATGTTTTCTTGCAAACATACCAACAGATGGAATTACACATCTTTTATCAGCATTTACAAGGTCGGCAATTCCTTCTTTATTTCCTGCAAAAATTAAAATATCTTCAGCTTCAAAAATATAATTTTTGTCAATTTGATGATAAAACACACCATTTCTAAAAACTTCTATTAAAATAAAGCCTTCGTTTTTTAAAAAAGGCACTTTTGAACGAGAAACACCAACAAAATCACTTCCTTCTTTTATTTGAAGTTCAAATATATAATCTCTTGAATTTTCTCTTTCAAGAGCAGGAAGTTCTATTTTAGGAAGTAATTTAATACCTATAAAAAGCATGTATAAAATCCCTATAACTATCATTGGCACACCAACATACACAAAATCAAAAATCTCTAATGGTTTTAAGTTTGGAACAATTTGCTGATCAACAACAAGACCATTAACAATCATATTTGTTGAAGTACCAATTAATGTGGCACTACCTCCCAAAATTGCGGCAAATGATAAAGGCATTAATAATTTTGAAACGTGAGTTCTGTTTTTAATTCCCCAATTATGAATGTAGGGAATTAATATGGCGACAAGTGGTGTGTTGTTTAAAAAAGCAGATAAAGGAGCAACAACAATCATCATCCGAAATGTGAAATGTCTTGGCGATTTTGCATGTTTAAAAAACTTGTCGAAAAAAATATCTAATACAGAAGTCCGCCTGAAAACATCACCTATTAAAAGCAGCATTATAATGTTCATAATCTGCTCGTTAGCAAATCCTGAAAGTAATTCTGCCGGAGTTATTACTTTGAATGTTGCTAGTATTGCCAAGGCTATTACAAATGTAAATCCAGGGCCTACAATTTCGAAATATAATGAAACCAAAATAAATAATATCACAACTAATACTAATATTCCATTATGGTCAATCATATTATAATGAGCATTTATTTATTAAAGGTTTATGGTTTTATTAAAATCCATTTACATTTATAAATGGATTTTAACCTAAGCTTCAAATTTAAGTTTTTTATATTATAAAAAAAATTAAATTATCATTCCTGCTGCTACAGTTTCATTTGTAGCTTCGTCAATTAAAATTAAGCTTCCTGTATTTCTATTTTTTCTGTATGAATCAAAAAATAATGGTGCAGTAGTTTTGATTGAAATTTTAGCTATATCATTCATTTCAATGTTTTTATCCTCATAATCACTTTCAAGAGTATCAACATTTACTTTGTAATTTATTTCGGTAATCATGCAACGTACATCTTTTGATGTATGTTTTAGAGAATATTTACCTTTGTGCATCAATGGTTTTTCATTAAACCAACAAACCATAAGTTCAATTTCCTGCGAAGACTTTGGAAAACTGTTCGGTTTAACAATCATATCTCCACGGCTGATATCAATTTCATCTTCGAGAGTAATAGTAACAGATTGAGGTTTTGCAGCTGTTTTCAAAGTTTCTTTAAAAAGGTCGATTGATTTAATTTTACTGCTTAAACCTGATGGTAATACTGAAACTTTATCTCCAACATTAAAAATTCCTCCTTCAATTTTTCCCGCATAACCTCTATAGTCGTGAAATTCAGCACTTTGAGGTCTCACAACGTATTGAACAGGAAATCTACCATCAATATGGTTTTGGTCGCTGCCAATATATACATTTTCAAGGGTATAAAGTAAAGTTGCACCGTTATACCATGGAGTTTTTTCAGAACGATTAACAATATTATCACCCTTTAATGCACTGATAGGAATAAATCTCACATCCTGAACATCAAGCTTTGGCGCAAAAGTCATAAACTGTTGCTTAATTTCTTCGTATCTTTCTTCTTTATATTCAACTAAATCCATTTTATTAATACAAACAATTATATGCGGAATTCGTAATAAAGAAGCTATAAATGAATGTCTTAATGTTTGTTCAATAACTCCATTTCTTGCATCAATAAGAATAATTGCCAAGTTTGCAGTTGATGCACCAGTTACCATATTTCTGGTGTATTGAATGTGCCCGGGAGTATCTGCAATAATAAATTTTCTTTTAGGCGTTGCAAAATATCTATATGCAACATCAATTGTAATGCCTTGTTCTCTTTCAGCTCTTAAGCCATCTGTTAAAAGTGCTAAATTAACATGCTCTTCTCCCTTTTTCTTACTGCTTCTCTCAATCGCTTCCATTTGATCTTCGAAAATTGCTTTGCTATCGTACAATAATCTGCCAATAAGTGTACTTTTTCCGTCATCTACGCTACCTGCAGTAGTAAAACGTAAAAGTTCCATATCTAAATATCCTTTATTTTTTTCTTCCATGATATTTTTTACCCAAAGGGTGATTTTAAATTATAAATTGAAAATTATAAATTGTTAATTGTCAGTTCAATACGCTAATTTATAATTGATATCTTTAAACTATAAAAAATCATTTAAATACTTTATTTTATGATATAAAATTAAAAGTATCCTTCTTTTTTTCTGTCTTCCATTGCCGCTTCTGATCTTTTATCATCTGCTCTATCGCCACGCTCTGTAGTACGGGTAGCAGCAACTTCGGCAATAATATCTTCAAGTTTATTTGCTTTTGATAAAGTAACGCCAGTGTTTGTAATATCACCAATAGTACGGCAACGAACATCTTTTTCTACAACTACTTCATCTTCTTTAAGTTTCATAAATGATGCAGTAGCCATCCATGCGCCATCTCTTTTAAACACTTTTCTTTTATGTGTAAAATACAGGCTTGGAATATCAATATTTTCCATATAAATATATTGCCAAACATCCATTTCAGTCCAGTTACTAATTGGGAAAATTCTGAAATGTTCGCCCATTTTTTTCTTGCCGTTATATAAAGTCCAAAGTTCAGGTCTTTGATTTTTCGGATCCCACTGTCCAAAATCATCTCGATGAGAGAAAAAACGTTCTTTTGCTCTTGCTTTTTCTTCATCTCTACGTCCGCCGCCCATTGCGGCATCAAGTTTTAAATCTTCAATAGCATCTAATAAGGTAATTGTCTGCAAAAGATTTCGACTTGCATTAACTCCTGTTTCTTCAACAGCTCGGCCTTTATCAATTGTGTCCTGCACATATTTTACAATAAGCTCGGTTCCTGTTTCTTTAGCCAAACGATCTCTAAAACTTATTGTTTCTTCAAAATTATGTCCTGTATCGATATGTAACAAAGGAAAAGGTACTTTAGCCGGATAAAACGCTTTTCTTGCAAGATGAAACATAACAATTGAATCTTTTCCTCCTGAAAATAATAAAGCCGGAGTTTCAAACTGTGCTGCTACTTCGCGTATCACATGTATAGATTCTGACTCTAATTCTCTAAGATGGTTTATAACAATCTTGTTGTTCATATATATTAATTTATTTTATTTTTGCGATATTTAAACTAAAACATTTTCTAGTGATTTTTCAGTCCGAAAGTAGTTATTTTAATGTTGTTTCTATCATTAAATAATTTTCAGCCTATTTAAACACTTGTTAACATTTAAATTTTTTTAATATTATTCGTAATATTTTCTAATTCTATATTATTTGAGGAAGTATCATGTAATCCACATTCTTTTTTCGATTTATCTTCCCACCACCATCTTCCGGCTCGTATATCTTCACCTTCTTTAATTGCTCTTGTACAGGGCGAACAACCAATACTAATAAAACCTTTATCATGTAAAATATTATAAGGCACAGAATTAACTTTCAGATATTCAACAACTTCTGATATCGTCCAATCTTTTAATGGATTAAATTTAGTAAGTTTAAAACTTTCTTCAAAACTAAAATATTCAAGTTCTAGACGAGCTTCTGATTGTTCTGCACGTAATCCTGTTATCCACAAATCAACATTTCCAAGTGCTCTTTTCAAAGGATTAACTTTTCTAATATTACAGCATTCTTTCCTATTTTCGATAGATTCATAAAAACTATATGGTCCTTTTTCTGAAACTAATCTTTCAACTTCCTCTTTATCAGGAAAATATACTGTGATTTTCTTATTGTATTTTTCGATTGTTTTATTCCAGACTTTATATGTTTCTTCAAAAAAGCGTCCTGTGTCAAGTGTAAACACTTCAATATCAATATCGTTTTTGAAGATAATATCAGTAATTACTTGATCTTCCTGTCCAAAACTTGTAGAAAAAGCAATTTTACCTTTAAACTTATCACTTAGATATTTTAACTGCTCTACTATAGATTTCTCGCTTATTTCTTTAGTTAGTTCTTCTATCATTATTTATATTTGTTATTTGCTGATTTTCACCTCTTTAACTCTTTTTAGAGATAACATCTTTACCATCCAGTTTGGAAGTGCTTTTGCTCTGTCTCTTTTGTTTAAGTTTAATTCCCAACCAATCTTTTTTACAAGTGGAATTCGGTGAGCTTCAACAAGTTCTATTAAAGTTCCGTCCGGATCTTCAATATATGCAAAATCGCCTGAAGCTTCACCCATGTCAAAGACTTCAGCTTCTGTTCCGTTTGGCCTACGGCTGTCCACAGTGAAAGGATGACCAAAAGTTTTACATTGTTCTCTAAAAATATCCATTCCGCCAATATCAAAACATAAATGAATGAAACCCAAATCTCCCCAAAATCTGTCTTTAAATATTTTTTCTGCTTTTCTGCTTGTAACTTGAACCAATTCAATTGTGCTATTGCCAAACAATTTATTAAAAGCTCCTTTTCTTGGTTCTTTATGAGTGATTAATGCTCTTCTAAAAGTATCTGTTCCACCAGAAAGCGCAGTTAAATCATCAAATTTACCGTTTGTATCGTACAAAACTTCATTATAATCTAATATCTCGCTATAAAATCTTATTGATTTTTCAATATCTGTTACTCCAATAATTGCACCTTCGACACCTCCAGTTAACGCTTCATTAGTTGAAAACCACATATTATTTTCAACCATTTGAAAAACATTTCCATATAAATCCTTAACAAAGAAAAACTTTTTGTTATTAGCATCTTTTTTAATTTCACCGATAATTTGAAGATTGTCTTCTTTAAACTTATTATAAGTTTTTTCAATATCTGCAGTTTTTATTTTGACTGCGAAAATCCCTAAATCGCCAAGTTTAATTTCAAAATTTGCTTTTTCGGGTGTTCTACTTTTATATTGCCAAATTTCAAAACCACCTCCGCCTTTCATATTAAGTGCTAATATTGCATGACGCTCCTGAGGTTTATTTCCAGTATATGGCAACATCAATTCGGCCCAACCTTCTGCATCGAAAGCTGGTATGTCCATATTGAAATTTTTTAAATACCAATCCCAAGCTTCATGAACATTTGGAATTCCAACTCCTATTTGCTGAATACCACTTATTATTTTCTGCATAATTATCTTTTAAAAAATTTGTGCAAAAGTACTAAGTATATGCTTGTTTTTCAAAATAAATTTGATTTATCTTGCTATTGAAATATATTTTTTTGGGGAGAATGTGTATATATTAAAAAGAAATCTACATTTTTCAGATTTTCATTAATTCAATTCATTGGATTCTTCTTTAAATAAATCTCGTTGCAATTTAGAACTATCTTTCATATCTTCAGTTTGAGACACAAGATTATCAACTATCATGGCATTAGTTTGGGCTGCATTATTAATTTCCTCCATGCCGCTTTTAATCAAACCAATATTATCTTTTTGCACTTTTAAAACATCCGTTATTTTCATAATCAACTCTCTCGATTCATTAGAATTTTCGACAATTGCACCTAAATAGTCCCAGGCTTGATCAGAAACAGAAATACCTTCATTAACTAGGCTAACTATATCTTTTGCAGACGATTGACTAATTTCTGCAAGTTTTTTAACTTCTGCTGCAACCACACCAAATCCTCTTCCAAACCTACCTGCTCTTGCAGCCTCAATTGCCGCATTTAATGCCAGAAGATTTGTTTGTCTTGCAATTTCTTCAACAATATTTATTCTTGAACTAATATCTCTTATTGAAGAAATAACTCTTTTAAGAAGGCGCTCGCTTCTTCTTACAACCAAAACTCTCTCTGTTGTTGAATTTAATGCAAGTAAAGAGTTTGAAGCATTATTTGAAATTGATTCTGAAAGACTTGATATATTTGCATACATTTGTTCAATACTACTGGCTTGTATGTTTGTGCTTTCATTCAAATTATCTGTTAATCCGGCAATTTTTTCACTCATTTGAAGCATTGCCTCAGATGTTGCTGATAAAGTTTTAATTGCAAAAACAGCGTTGTTTTTCTGCTCTACAAATTGCATGTTTTTTTCTTCAGCAAAAATCATTGTACTTTTAATTATTTTTGATATCACAAATAAAATAGTTGTGATTATTATTACAACAAATTCGTAATTTATTATCGCATCTTTATTAACATTTGCGTTTTTGTTGGCAAATAACAGAAAAAATAAAAAACTTCCAAACATTATCACTAAAGCATTAACAAGCATTGCTTTTTCTGTTGTAAACAAAAGACTTAAAACTAAAAATGACAATATAAAATAGAATTCATCAACAAAACTTTCTATACTATTATTTCCTGAAAAGAGAAATGAATTTACAAAAAATAAAAAAACAAGTGAAATAGTAAAGAAATTTCCTGCTTTTTCAAACTTCCCTTTTTTAAGTAACACTAAATCCACAATAATTATCAGAAGCACAAAAACATGTGTGATATATTCAATACTTATATTAGCTAAATAACTGATTATCAGATAAATTAAATTCACAAAAAAGCCTATTACATTTAAAAACAAAAATGCTTTAGCCTTTAGCTGTATGATAAATTGTTCGTTTTTTAAGTGTATTAAAAAATAATTTACCAGACGCTCAATAATTATGGAAATAAGTTTATTGATTAAATTAAATTTCATGCTTAAATATAATACTTCTTTTATTTTTTTCAAAGTTATAATTTATTTTAGAAAGTTTTTTTTGATTTTCTTTATATAAAAATAACTTTTCAATATTTTCTCAAACGTCTGTTTTTACATCATACAAGTTATATATTTATATAATTTCGACAAAAAACGACAAAGTTCTTCATAAACATATATTTTTTTTATCTAAAATTTAATAAATCTATTACATTTGCATCAAAATTAGAATACTTAAAACAAATCTAAACTTTATCTATTTGTATTGATATATTTAATAAAACAAACTCGGAAATAATTTAATCTGAGACAATAAAAAAAATGAACATATGAGTGTAGATCTTTTTGACAAAATGCAAATGTCTAATTCTGACCTTGGAAAGTACAGAGAAGTTGGACATGGTTATTATTTATTTCCAAAACTTGAAGGTGAAATTGCACCAATAATGAAATTTAGAGGCAAAGATGTATTAAACTGGAGTTTAAATAATTACATCGGATTAGCCAATCATCCTGAAGTTAGGAAAGCTGATGCAGATGCTGCAAAACAATGGGGAATGGCATACCCAATGGGTGCAAGAATGATGAGTGGGCAAACTTCTTATCATGAAGAATTAGAACAAAAACTTGCTGATTTTGTTAGCAAAAAAAGAGGATATCTGCTAAACTATGGATATCAGGGAATTGTTTCTATTATTGATTCACTTCTTGGAAGAAACGATGTTGCAGTATATGATTCAGATTCTCATGCTTCAATTTTAGACGGTTTGCGTTTACACATGGGAAAACGTTATGTGTTTCAGCACAACGACATGGATAGCTTTGACAAACAAATGCAAAGAGCCACAAAAAAAGTTGAAGAAACGGGAGGAGGTATTCTTGTTGTTACCGAAGGTGTTTTTGGAATGGAAGGCGACCTTGGCAATTTGAAAGCTATTACTGATTTTAAAAGCAAATATAATTTTAGATTATTAGTTGATGATGCTCATGGTTTTGGAACTATGGGAAAAACAGGTGCCGGAACAGGTGAGCATTTTGGTGTTCAAGACAAAATTGATATTTATTTTTCCACATTTGCTAAAGCAATGGCAGGAATTGGTGCTTTTGTTGCCGGAGATCCTGATGTTATTAACTATCTGCAATATAATATGCGTTCTCAAATTTTCGCAAAATCGCTTCCAATGCCAATGGTAATAGGTGCTTTAAAAAGATTAGACCTACTTATAAATATGCCTGAACTTAGAGAAAATTTATGGACAATTGTTAATGCTTTGCAAAAAGGATTAAGAAAAGCTGGATTTGATTTAAGAAAAACAGAATCTCCTGTTACGCCTGTATTTTTTCAAGGAAATGTAGCTCAAGGAACAAATTTTCTAAAAGATTTAAGAGAAAATTTTGGTATTTTTACGTCTATTGTTGTATATCCTGTTGTGCCAAAAGGAACTATTATGCTTAGAATTATTCCAACTGCCAGTCATACTTTAGAACATGTTGAAAGAACAATTAAAGCATTTTCTGAAATCTTAGTAAAACTAAAAGCAGGTGAATATGATGCTGAAGAAGTAACTTTAGATGTATAAAGAATAAAAAATTATAAAATTCAAATCACAAAAAACGAACAAACAAACTGATTATCAGCAAATTTGTTCGTTTTTTTTGTATAATAAACTGTTGCACTAAACAGTAAAAAAATTTACTGTGCTCCAAATTCTTTTTTCAAAGAAAAATATCCAGGATATTCTATTGCAATTCCACTAACTGTTATTGTTGGTTTAATATCTAACCTTACTCTTGTTGGATAATTTCCGGAATCGGTTAAATTAAAACCAAAATTCAAAAGTGCAGTTTTTGTTTTATTATTAAAAAGCTCTTTTAAATCGAGATCAATTTGAATTGGTAAATTTTCAACACCGCCGGCAGGAATTGTAACAAGTTTATCAACTTTACCCGTTGTAATTAAAATATCATCAATATATAATTTCCATTCCATTTTTTGCATAGATGCTGCTGTTTGGTTTGGATTTCTTGTTTCAATATTTAACTGAAATGTAAGAGGCAATTTTCCGCTTAAAAGTGATTTTGTTGCATTTGCGGCGTCTAACATATTTAAATCGGAAAAACTCTTTTTATTTTGGATATTAATGCCAACCAATTTGGTGTTTGTTAATGATTTCATTTTAAATTCACACTTTGTGAATGTAATCATTTGCTGAATAACATCGCAAGACTGGAAAGAAATAATAGCTACAAATAAAAAGGCAATAAATAATTTTGTTTTCATAAAACTCAGATTTTAATTAATAATTTAAATAAATATTTTAATCTTTTTTAGAATTAATTGAGTCATAAGCATCAATAATGTTTTTAACTAATTTATGGCGAACTACATCAGATGCATTAAAATCAACAAATGTTATTCCTTTGATATTTTTTAAAATATCTTTTGCTTGAAGTAAACCCGATTGATTTTTATCTGGCAAATCAATTTGAGTAATATCGCCAGTTACAATAAATTTGGAATTTTCACCCATTCGTGTTAAAAACATTTTTAATTGATTTTTAGAAGCATTTTGAGCTTCGTCGAGAATAACAATTGCATTATCAAGAGTTCTTCCGCGCATAAAAGCAAGCGGTGCAATTTGAATAACTCCTTTATTCATATATTCTTCAAGTTTTTTAGCTGTAATCATATCATTAAGAGCATCATACAGAGCTTGCATATATGGATCGAGCTTCTCTTTTAAATCACCCGGTAAAAAACCAAGCTTTTCTCCGGCTTCAACCGCAGGGCGACTTAAAATAATTCTTTTAACATGTTTGCTTTTTAATGCTCTAACAGCCAATGCTATAGCAAGATAAGTTTTCCCGGTTCCTGCCGGACCAATTGCAAATAACAAATCATTTGTTCTGTAATTATCAATAAACTTTTGCTGATTTGCAGTTCTTGCTTTTATTGCTTTACCATTTGTTGCATATAATATTGTAGTATCGTCAAAGCCAATTTCTGACAGACTGTTCTCATTACCAACAATATCTACAATAGTTTCTGCACTTAAATTATGATATTTATTAAAATAATTGATGAGCTTTTCAAGCTTTGTTTCGAAATCTATTATTTTGTCAGATTCGCCCGCTACTTTAATTTCATGACCTCTGGAAATTATTTTTAATTCAGGAAATAAGGATTTTATGATTTCAATTTTGATATTATTTACACCATATAAATTAATCGGATCAATTTCATCTAAATAGATTATCTTTTCAATCATATTTTTTATAAGAATATATTACATTTGTCTTTTACAAAATTAATTTAAAAATTTGTTAAATAAAACAATGAATAAGTAATAAGTTTATACTAATGTATATCTTTAAGTTATTTTAAATTTGTTTTTTTATATTAATTATTTAAAATCATAAATTAAATATTTATGAGTGTTATAAGTCTGATTTCTGATTGGAATTTTGCTGATTACTACATTGGTGCTGTAAAAGGATACATTTTAAGTAATTGTCCTGATGCAAAAATCATTGATATTAACAATCAGATTTCAAATTATAATATCAGTCAAACTGCTTTTGTTTTAGAAAACACATATAAAAATTTTCCGGAAGGCACTGTTCATATTGTTGCTGTTAACAGTAATTATTCCGAAAAAAATCCTCACGTAATAATTAAACACGACAATCATTTTTTTATTGGAACAGATAATGGAATTTTCAATCTTTTTATAAAAGAAAAGCCCGAAATTATAATAGAAATAGAGAATAATTATAAAGATTCAAGCTTTCCGGAACTGGATGTTTTCGCTCCAATTGCATGCAAACTTATTAATAATGAGCCAATTGAAAGCTTAGGAAAAATAATAAACGAGCTTCATAAACAAATTCCTATTTTACCGGCTATTGAAGATTCTTTAATTATCGGCAAAGTAATTTATATAGATTCTTATGGAAATATAATAACAAACGTTACAAAAGATTTGTTTGAGAAAGTTGGTAAAAACAGAGGATTTAACATTTTTGTACAAAGTAAAAGCAATAAAATCAGTAAAATAAGCAAAACATATACACAAACAGCTCAAGGCGAGCTTTTGGCATTATTTAATTCGGCAAACTATTTAGAAATTGCTATTAGAAATGGAAATGCAGCCGAATTATTCAGATTAACAACAAATTCATCAATTAGAATAGTTTATAATGATAATAAGAATAGTGAAAATGACATTCAGGGAAGACTCTTCTGAAACATTTAAAAATTTTACTCTAACAATTAAAGAAAAAATAAGAAACCAAGAAGGTTGTTTGCATTTAGATATTTTAAGAGACATTAAAAATCCGAATGTTTTTTTCACATATAGTCATTGGGAATCGGAAGAATATCTGAACAAATACAGATACTCCGATTTTTTTAAAAACACCTGGTCGAAAACCAAACAATGGTTTGCAGAAAAACCTTGCGCTTGGTCGGTTGAAGATATTTCAGGCTAAAAAATTTAAAAAAATATTGTTAAACTGTTATATTGCTAAATTGTTCGAATACAAGCTTTTAACAATTCAACAGCTTAGCAATTTAACATTGCGATTTATAAAAATATAGCTAATTACTAATCGAACAAAAATTATTACGATTAAAGATTACTCGTTTTTAAAAGATAAACCAAATGGATAAAAGATTGAAAGCATTTGAGCGCTTATTAAATATTATGGATGATTTGCGCGAAAAATGTCCGTGGGATAGTATTCAAACAATTGATACTTTAAGAACTTTAACAATTGAAGAAACTTTTGAACTTTCGGATGCAATTATAAACAAAAATATGCCTGAAATAAAAAAAGAATTAGGCGATTTAATGCTTCATTTGGTTTTTTATTCAAAAATAGCTTCAGAAACAAACGATTTTGATATTTCTGATGTTTTAAATTCGATTTCTGAAAAGCTAACATACAGACATCCACATATTTACGGCGATGTAAAAGTTAAAAACTCAAAAGATGTTGCTGATAATTGGGAAGAACTGAAATTAAAAGAAAAAGACGGAAATGATTGTGTGCTTTGCGGAATACCAAAATCGTTGCCGGCATTAATAAAAGCAAACAGAATTCAGGAAAAAGCAAGAGGAGTTGGTTTTGATTGGGATAAAAAAGAACAAGTTTGGGAAAAAGTTGAAGAAGAACTTAACGAACTTAAAGTTGAAATTAATAATGCAGATGCAGATAAAATTGAAGCCGAATTTGGCGACATGCTTTTTTCTGTTATCAACGCAGCAAGGCTTTATGGCGTAAATCCTGAAAATGCTTTAGAAAGAACAAACAGAAAATTTATTGAAAGATTTAACTTTCTTGAAAGTAAAACAATAAAAAAAGGAAAATCGTTGAAAGAAATGTCGCTTGACCAAATGAACGAAATTTGGGAAGAAGCTAAAAACAATAACAAAGACATGGAATAATTTTTTTAGTTTTAAAATTATTTGAAAAATAATAATTATGAACAAAAAAGCCGAAAAAAAATCGCCTATGATGGAACGGGCGGGAATTTGGTATCTTAAAAAAATAAACAAAAAAACTCAACCCGAAAGAATTGATTATCAGGCATATATACTTGACAATCAAGAACGTGATAATATTAACCGAATTGAAAAACAAGCAATTATAAATGTGGTTATTGCCGGAACTCTTTCATCAATTGCATCGGGACTTGCAGCTTTTTTTTCTGATTCATTAATAGATGAAAACGCAAGCATTTTTTCAAATGAAAATTTATTATATTGGGGAATTGTTATTGGTGTAACCATTTTGGCTTCTCTTATCGAAATTATTTATATTTATTATGATGTAATGGCAAAAACTCATGCACTTGCCGTTGCTGCTCACATGGAGCTGTTTCCGAAAGATACTGACGAAGAATTAATTGCTGTGCCAATTGTTAGAGCTGCGCTTGAATTACCAAATAAAAAAGAAGAAGACATAAATATTGATCCAAGAAAAGAATCGTCAAAAATATTTATAGTGCTTGCAACAATATTTTACAAACTTAAAATTTCTGTTAGTAATTTCATTCTTAAAGCTCTGGTTAAAAGAATGTTAGGACGCGCAATCAGTCGCGCATGGCTGAGTTTTATTTCTGTTCCGGTTTGTGCTTTTTGGAACGGTATTGTTTGCTGGATGGTTATTAGAGAAGTTAAAATCAGGGTTTTAGGTCCATCGGCTGTAAACGAGATATTAAATAAAATAAGTATTTCGTTAGACACCATATCAGACAAAGGGAAATTGGCATTATTAAGAGCTATTGGAAGCTCAATTGTAAGAACTGCCGATTTGCATCCAAATCTTGAATATATGTATCGTTCATTCAGTCAGCGCTTTGGCAAATTGCCTGATGCTGTTATTGATGACACTCATCTGTTTTTGGCTGAATTAAATAATGTGCCCGATAATGAAAAAGAAATTGTATTGCAAACTTTAGTTTTTGCTTGTATTATTGATGGAAAAGTAAATTACAGAGAAAAAAATTTACTTGTCAATGCTTTTAAAACATGTAATATCCCTTTTCAATTTTCTGATATTGATAAATTGCGCAAACATTTCAGAAATGGTCAACTATTAGATTTTAATCTTATTTTGAAATAATATCTTAATTTTATTATTCTGAGTTCTCCAACTTACGTTTTGTTAAAAAAAAACACTTTCGGTGTTTAAAACCCTGAAAGTGTTAGTCTTAAAATTTCTCAAAGTAAAAATCTAGTTTTCCATAATTTTTAAAAAATCATTGCGATTATTAATTTTTCTTGATTTCATATTGAATGTATATGAAGGTTCTTTTATACTACTCAGTTCTTGAAAATTAATGGCACTGTATTCTTTTGCAGTATAAACAGCAGCTTCCTTATCAGATAAAACAGCTAAAAATTTTGCGGATTCATCTGGTACTAATCTAATTTTATCCCAATCAGTATAAGGTATTTTAACGTAAGTTTTATTACTATCAGTAAAATAAAGTAATGTAATCATCTCATTATCAACTTCTTTATCAAATTTAAAATTGGCTTTTACTAATATTCTATCGTTTCGTTTATCAATTAAATCCCAATTATGCCATCCTGTTTGAGAAATTTGAAATGTACGCAAAAACTTTTTTTGCAATTCAATTCTTTTTTGAGTTTCTGCAATTTTAATCATTGCAATATCATATTCGTTTTTCCAATCATCAGGCATTAATTTAAATACTTCTTTTAAAGGTTGAATAGCTTCGGCAAAAAATTTAAATTCATTTTTCGTATTGTACTGATTATCTACCACATGCATAAAATATTTATTGTTTCCCATGTGTTTTAGTTTGATTAATCTATTCTCAGTTTGGTATTGTTTTGTCATCATCCATTTTGGCATTTTTTTATCCGAAACATTTTTCCAAACCAGTTCGTAAGCAAAATAACTTTTCCCGTTAAAACTCAATTTATTCCAAGTTCCATAAATTCCTGACCATTTTAAGCCATAAGTTTCCGATTTTCGTTCTAAACTTTTATTGTTATAGTAAGGATACAAATTTCCACCTGGTTTAACATTAAAATAAACGTCCAGAATTGCGTAATAATCGAGCGCAAAATAATCTTTTGTAAAAGGAACAGGATGTTTTGGTGAAAATTTTTCGATTGAATCTTTCATCAAACTTATCTTGTAATTTTCAGTTGGCTTATCTGTTCCTTTATACTCCCAGTTTTCGGCTTGTTCATCGAAAGTGTAAAAATTATATTCGCCACCTTTAACGTTTGATGCAAATTTTACATCAATAAATTTACCTTTATTTATAAAAATTTCATTAGTGTCTTTAAATGCTCTAAGTTCAAACATTCCAGCTGTTTTCAAAGTGCTTTTTACATTTGCCGAATCGTAGCACATTGGAACTCCGGCAAGAAAAATATCCAAAGCATCGCTAAACTCACGATATTTAAGATTTATTTTTCCTTTTACTTTTTCGCCATTTTTATTAACCCAAATATCGGCAGGTATTATAATTTCGCTTCCGGAATCAATAAAAACTGTATCGCCATAATCTGCATTTATCTCATATTCTGTATATTGCGGATTTAAATCTGCAAAAGGTGGAGAAATAAAAGCTTGTTTAACAACTTTATCTGAACAAGAAAAAATCAAGAAAATTGAAATTAAAACAATGATATTGATAAGTGATTTCATAATTGTTGTAATTTAGTTATAGATAAGGAAAATTCAAACTTAATTACACATAAAAAGTATCATTATTACGTGTAAAATATTGATTATTAATACATTATATCAGTTTAATAAAGAAAAAATGACAAGTAAATCTGAAAGATTAATAAAATTAATAAAACATAATCAATACGCTGATTATTAAGCGTATAGAATAGTCAAAATATAATTCCCAAATTATTTGGGTTAATTCTTTTTATTAAAGATAAGAAAATATTCATTACGATAAAAGTAAAGCGAAATATCTGAATAAGAATATTGCTTTTGAGGATATGAAGTTCCGTATGGGAAAAACTCATCATTTAGGTGTTTTTCCAACACATTTTGAGATTTATCGAAACCGTAATTATAAGCTGTTGCAAAAAACTTTATTTTTTCTGATTTTGATTTTTTCAGCAAATAAAATTTACTCTTTACAATATCGTAAAATGCTGAGATATAGACAATTTGATTTTTTTTATTTTTTAATCTTTCAACTCGTTTTTTCCTTATTTCGCTTATTTCTTTAGTATCATAATTCAGTAAAATTTCATATTTATGATTTAAATAAGGATTATTTTTAATGTAAAACTCTATTTTTTCGGCAAATGACGGTTTAATTTGAAAATCGCCAATTGAAAAATCTACTTTTGAGCTTCCGTTTTCAACATAGAAAAGTTCCAGAAATGTGGTTTCAAAATAATCTTTTACTATCGAATATCTAATTCTTTCCGGAAATATTATTGAGGTAAGTATCTCTATATCAACATTATAATCAGAAAAATAGTTTTCGAAAACAGTTTTATTATCTATAAAATAGTTTATTGCATTTTTATAATCGTTGCCAAAAATTTTGAGATAATTATTCTGTTTTTGAAAAATAAATATGAAAGAAATTATAATGCATAGCTTTTTTACAAGTAACATTTAACATTTTAAATTTAGCTTTTGTATTTATGAACGAATAAATTTCTTTTCGCCCATTCCAAAAAAATCATCAACTATAACTTTTTTACCTGGCGAATATTTAATAAATCCTTTAAAATATCCAAAAGGCCCGTAATAATCTGATTTTACAGCAATTAAATTAAATCTGAAATTATTTTTCTGAACAGGAAAAAAGCTCAATTCAACTTGACCTCTATCATCTCTAATTATCCATTCTTTGTTAACTCCATTTGGCCGAATAAATTTCACAGGCGGTAAAAGATATAATTGATTGCCTTTCCAAAGTCCGTTTTCGTTAAACTTTTCTGAGTTAACAGACTGATTATCAGTCAAATTAAAACCAACAAGTTCATCATTCACATAATTTGCAGCTGTAACCCAATCATATTTCATATTATATGGATAATAGCCTTTGTGGTCATCAAAAATTGCAAATGAATTTTCAGGTTTCAGATTAATTATTTTACTTCCTAATTTTATTACGCCTTGTATTCCGGACAATTCTTTATGCGAGTACATTCCTCTGTTTTTACCAAATGGAATGCTTACAATAATAGGTTTATTTTTACTTTCTGGATTTACTATTTCTATGTCAGCTTCAAAATCCGGGTATGTTTTAAATTTTTTGATATCAATTTCAATTTTTATTCTATTTTTTTCTAATTCGTTGAAAACGTGAAGTTTAAAGTTTTTAGCAACAAACTCAGAAAATCCGTTTATTAAGTTTTCACTGATTTTAGTTTTCCAAAAAGCTGTTTTCTTCTCATATTTATAAAATTGTTTAGTTTTTCTATTAAAAATTAATAATTGATTAATAGAAATTGATTTTGGATTATAAACAGCCATTAAAATAAAAAAATCTTCTGTCCAAAATTGAAAAGCCTGCCATTCTTTAAGCCTCATTTTTTTTAAAAATAATGGAATAGGAAATCCAAAAAGCTTTTTTGCCTCAAGCAAATTTATTTTAGAAAAAGCTTTGTCGAAAGTTCCAAAATTTATTTGTCCTTTTGTTACAAGCTCTAATGGCGTTGAGAAAATTTCTCTTATGTAGCCTTTCATATTTATTATTTTATAATTTTTGTTTGCAACTAATCATCGGCATAACAATTTAATAATCAAGCACTTAAACTAATTTCAAGATTTTAGCTATCAGCTCTTCTTTATTAATTGGTTTTGAGATATAATCGTCGCAACCGGCTTCAAGAGCTTTATATTTATCATCAACCATTGCATGTGCAGTTTGTGCTATAATAGGCAATTTGCTTTTCAGCTTTTTAATTTGCTTAGTTGCCTCAAAACCATCCATAACCGGCATTTGAATATCCATCAGTATAATATCAATATCACTATGTTTTAAAGTTAATGCCAAAGCATCTCGGCCATTTTTAG
Organism: Bacteroidales bacterium; assembly: GCA_016937695.1. Lineage (GTDB taxonomy): Bacteria > Bacteroidota > Bacteroidia > Bacteroidales > NBLH01 > NBLH01. The sequence continues at coordinate 43,166 of JAFGWC010000004.1, read as the reverse complement.
CATGTGTAATTTTAGCTCCAACTGATGAAAATATTTCTTTTAAATAAAATAAGTTCATTTCGTCATCTTCAACAATTAAGATATGCAAATTTTTTAATTCGGTTATTTTAATAATTTTAGTTTCCTCAAGATAATTTAGTTCTGAAATGTTTTTGTGAGTATAAGGCAATGTAAAATAAAAAGTAGAACCAATTCCAGACTCTGAAACTAGCCATATATTTCCATCAAGAATTTCGATTAAACCTTTTGAAATAGACAATCCTAAACCGGTTCCGCCATACTCTCTTGAATGAGATTCATCTGATTGTCTGAATCTGTCAAAAATCAATTTTTGTTTTTCCTTTACTATTCCCAATCCTGTATCTTTAACGTAAAACAAAAGCATATTTTCTTTGATATCAGCAAGTTCTGGCATTGTTTGTTTTTTATTTGGCGTAATAAGTGTATATCCAATTTCTATTTCGCCTTCTTTTGTAAACTTTATAGCATTATTAATTAAATTTGTAAATACTTGCCTTATTCTATATTGATCGGAATCAATAATTGCGTCTACATCTCTCAATCCTGTTTTTGAAATTAATTTGACTTTCAAATTTCGCCTAATAATCTCATTATCAAAGATATGCTTCATGTCATTAATTAAAACATTTGCATTAAAATCACCTTTAACAATTTTAACCTCTCCTACTTCAATTTTTGAAATATCTAAAATATCATCAATAATATGTAATAACTGATTACTACTTTGTCTTATCACATCAATATATTTTTCTCTTTGGTCTCCCGAAATATCTGGAGTTCCAAGCAATTCAGAAAAGCCGATAATGCCATTCATAGGAGTTCTTATCTCGTGCGACATGTTTGCAAGAAATGCGGATTTTAACCTATCACTTTCTTCAGCTTTTATTTTGGCTTTAACAAGCTCTTTTTCAATAGCTTTAAGGCTTGTAATATCTCTAATTGCAGTAACTCTGGCTTTTTGGCCTTTATAAATAGTGTTTTTACCCTGAACCTGTACTTCAAAATTAGTTCCGTCCTTTTTTACAGCAACAAATTCATATGGTTTTTCATAGCCATCAAGCATTTTTTTTGTAACTTTTTCTTTGTAATTTTCAGCTACAAACATTAAAACGCTGCCACCTATAAATTCTTCATATGTAAATCCGAATAGCTTCATAGCTGTATCATTCACATCTATAATTTCACTATTAACACTAATAGTTATTGCTTCGAACGTAGCGTTTGATAACGACTTTAACCTATCCTCACTTTCAATTAAGTTATTTTCACTTTCTTTTCTTGAACTAATATCTCTAACTGTTGCAACCACTCTTTTAATTCCTGCAATTTCTTGATATGTTAGATTTACGCCTGTCCAAAAGATTGTTCCATCTTTTCTCTTTGCCATCCAATCAAAAGATTGATCGCCTTCATTTATTGTTTTTGCTATGTATTCTGCAGCATCTTTTATTCTATAAGGTTCAAATCCGGCGCTTAAATTTTCAATTGTCAATCCAATAATTTCTTTTTCATTATATCCATACATTTTTTGTATAGATTTATTAACATCTACAATTACTCCTGTTTCAGCATCATGAATAAAAATACATTCACTTGAAGAATTAAAAATATTTCTATATGTTTCTTCTGATTTTCTTAAGTTTTCTTCTGCTAAAACTCTTTCAGAAATATCTTGCATAATTCCTGAAAATCTAATTGGCTTTCCGGATTTATCAAAATAAATCTGACCTTGCTCGTGAATGTGTATTATTTTATCATTATACAATTTTATTCGTCTGTCGACATTGTAAGGTTTATGATTTACAATTGTTTCTTTAATAGCATTGTTATATGTCTGATAATCATCAGGATGCGATCTGTTTTTTGAGATTTCAAATGAAACTTCATCATTCTCATTTAATCCTAAAATATCTCTACCAATTCCGGATAAATATAGAGAGTCTTTTTCGAAAACATATTCCCAAGTGCCAATTCTACCAATTTTTTGAGCTTCAATTAAAAAATTATTAATTTTCTCAATATTTTCATTGCGTTCCTCAAGCTTTATATTAAGAGATAAAAGTTTATCATTTAATTTTACATTACTTAAATATAGTTCTTCAAATTCTCTGTTTCTTTCAATTAATCTTCTTTCTGTATCTTTTTTTATTGTAATATCTTCTTTAATTGCAACATAATTTAATATTTCTCCTTTTATATTTATTATTGGTGAAATAGTTGCAGACTCCCAATAAAACTCCCCTTTCTTCTTTTTGTTATGAAATTCTCCAAGCCACTGCTTGCCTGAGCTAATTCTATACCAAAGTTCTTTGTAATATTCCGGTTTATGATTTCCTGATTTTAAAATACGAGTGTGCTTTCCTATAGCTTCTTCTTTAGAAAAACCTGAAGTATCAACAAATTTTTGATTTACATATTCAATTATTCCGTTTGAATCTGTAATAATTACAGTATTTGCACTTTGCTCAACTGCGGCAGTTAATTTAAGTTGCATTTCTGCATCTTTTATTTTTTTTTCAATATTTCGGTTAAATACAATTGCTCCTGTAAATTTGTTTTTACTATTTAATAAAGCAACAGCTTTTCGCCAAGCTTTTGTATGTGTTCCATCAGCTCTTAATTCTTCAACTTCAGCTTCATAATATCCTTCTTTTTGCAATTGAATAAATCCATGTTTTGAAAACTCTTTATTCGCAATAAAATCAGAAGAATGTTTGCCTTTAATTTCATCTACATCTAGCCTTATTTCTTTTGCATAAGCATTATTGCAATTAGTAATTATACCTTTTTCATTAATTTGAAAAATTGCATCCGGCGAATAATCAAAAATTGTTTTAAATTGTCTGTTTATTCTTTCTTTATTAAGCCATTCGGTCATATCTCTGAAAATGGTTTGCAGTTCACCACTTGGTAATGATTTACTCCGCATTTCAACAAAAACAGGATTTTCATTTTTAGTTTTAATATACCGCTGTTTTGATACAGGTTGGCCTTTTTTCATCAAATCATATCTAAAAGGACTTTCGGATAAGCTTTCTTCGGTAAATAAATTTTTTAGGTTTAATTTTAATAATTCTGATTTTGAATAACCGGTTAGTTTTATCGTACTTTTATTAACATAATTTATATTTCCATTGTAATCGCTAATCAAAATACTATCAACTGCCTCATCTATAAATAATTGCAAATTACTTTCACTTTCTTTTAATGCGTCGTTAGTAGCTAACATTTCTTCGTTAATAGCTCTTATTTCTTCGCTTTGAACATCTATATGTTCATTTGCAGAAAGTTCACTATTTTTCACTAACTGTTCTTTAAGCTTTTTATTCTCCTCCTCAAGAACTAAAATTCTTTTTTCTAATTCTTTCGAACTATTACTTCCAGATTTCATAAATTGTTTAATAATAAAAAAACTTTATAAATGTATTAAATTAAAAGTTTTTTTTGTACAAAAAAAATAAAAGTTTGGAAATTTGACTTTATTTAAAAGAACAAGATTTGTGTGTAATTAATGAAGACTTCAAAAATACAAATCAAGAAAATATAATATTCTAAATCAATATAAATTAGTAATATTGTTTAAAAAACATATATTTTATTTAAAAATCGCCATAATTCAAGCATTAAATATTGAGAATCAATTAATTAGCGACTTTTGTGTTTTGCTGTTCTTTTAAATAATCCTGATATTTCATTTTCACGTATTTTTTTTCATTCAAAAACTTAAGAAAAGGATAGATTTGTTCTGTTGTTAAATAACCATTATTTATTGAAATTAAGTTAGCTTTTTCATCAAAAAAAGCGATAGCAGGCATTTGCAGATTATTTTGAAATAATGATGTTGCTATCTGATGAGGATTATTTTTACCGGTTCCATAAAAAGTTTTTCCAAAAAAATTAATAGTATCCTGACTTGCAGCATCTATTTTTATAATGTAAAAATTTTCATTTAAAAAGTCGGCAACTTTAGTGTTTCCAAATGTTGTATTCTCCATAACATTGCAACTTATACACCAAGTTGTGTACATAAATAGCAAAATTGGTTTAGGCTTTTTACTATATTTATTTCCAAATTTATCAAGATTTTGCCATTCGGGTAAACCAAGTGTGTCAGGTTTAAAAGCATTATCAATTTTATAAATAGAATGATCATTTTCAAATGCATTTGGATAAGTGAACATAAAATTTATTATAAACTCGTTTAAAGAAATTTTAGATTGTAAGTTTTCATTAAAATATATTAAAATAGGTTCAATATCTTTTGATTCTTTATATCCCGGGACAACTGTTTTTCTTCCTTCTCTATCGAAATAAACCAATGAAGGATAAGACAATTTTCCATCTAACAAATAATTTGCTAAATCATGAGTTGGTCTTCTTCCAATCTGTCTGTTAATATAATCTTTATCATTAAATTTTACAGTGTCTGTTAACTCTGCATTAAATCTAGCTGCATAAAAATTATTATTTATATAACTTGAAATTCCATTGTTTGCAAAAGTAGTTTTCATCATAAATTTACACCAACTGCACCAATCTGTATAAACATCAACTATTATTGGTCTGTTTTGCTTTTTATTTAATTCGAATGCCTCATTTATTGAGTACCATTTTATAGCACTTGGCGCAATAATTTCTTGCGATTTTAAATTATTAACATAAAAAAAAGTTAAAATCATTATAAAATAAAATATTTTCATATTGTATTAATTTACAGCATGTTAAGCTAAATGTTTTATTACCAAAAATTGCATTATTTATTAAACTTATTTTTCCTTTTCTTTATATTTAGATATAAGATTTATCAAATTAATTAAACATCTTTTTTTAATGATTTACTTCATATTGAATGTAAATCATTTTAATTAGCTTAAATTTAAAATAAACATTTAAAGAACAAATATTTTAAATTAAAAGGAAAGACTTTAAGTATTTAGAATTTAAATTTCAAATTCAATTCTGACTTTACGGATATGTGTTTCGTTTTGGTCAAGCTCGCAATTATTTATCAAATCTTCTTTAAATAAAATTTTAATTATTTCAAATGCTTTATCAGATTGAACAGGATACCATTTATCAAATTTCATTTTGTTGCTAATCCAGTCATACATTTTTTCAATATCTTCTTCAGCAATATCCATAAAATTTATTCGAAAATTAGAATTTTTTTTGTTAAAATATTTCTGATAAAGCCAACAAACATAATACCAAAAGTTAAAGTATTATTTATTAATAGTAAAATAAAATTTAATTTATATGTTGCATAAAATATAAATAATGCATTTTTTTTTTAAACTCTGAATAAATTTATTTTAACTTTACAAACTTATATAAACTCTGTTTAAACTAAAAAAAATATTTTATGGGAAAAGAAATAGCAAAGCTGGAACCACAAAAATTATGGAATAACTTCTATAATTTAACCCAAATACCCAGACCTTCTAAAAAAGAAGAAAGGATTATTGCATTTGTTGAAAAATTCGGAATAGATCTTGGATTAGAGACTATTGTTGATCAAACGGGAAATGTAATTATTAGAAAGCCTGCAACTAAAGGCTTTGAAAACAGACAGGGCGTTATTCTCCAAGGTCATCTTGATATGGTTCCGCAAAAAAATTCTGATACTATTCATGATTTTGAGGCAGATCCGATTCAAGCTTATATTGAAGGAGAATGGGTTACGGCAAAAGGCACAACTCTTGGCGCAGACAATGGAATTGGCGCAGCAGCAGCAATGGCAATCTTAGAATCTAACGACATTGAACATGGCCCGATTGAAGCTTTATTTACAATCGATGAAGAAACCGGGATGACTGGCGCTACAGAATTAAAACCAAATTTCCTGAAGGGAGATATATTAATTAATTTAGATTCGGAAGACGAAGGAGAACTTTATATTGGATGTGCCGGCGGAATTAATACAACTGCAATTTTTAACTATTCAGAAGAAAATCCAAAAGAAAACTATAAATCATACAGAATTGCTGTAAAAGGTTTAAAAGGTGGACATTCTGGTTTAGATATTATTTTAAAAAGAGGAAATGCCAATTTAATAATGAATAAAATTCTTATTAAAGCAAATGAACATTTTGGCATTATGCTTTCTGAAATTGAAGGAGGAAATTTAAGAAATGCTATTCCCAGAGAAGCTTTTGCTTTAGTTGCAATTCCACAAGAAAAAGATTTGCTTTTTATTAAACTTGTTAAAGAAATAAAAGCTCAATTTCTTGATGTTTTAACTGATGATGAAGGATTAAGTATTTCGCTGGAAGAAATAGACATGCCCAAAAAATTTATTGATACAAAAACTACAACAAATCTGTTAAATTCAATAAGTATTTGTCCAAATGGCGTAATTAAAATGATAGATGCTTTGCCTGATGTTGTTGAAACATCATCAAATCTTGCTGTTGTTAAGTCAGAAAATGGACAAATTAAAGTTCTTTCTCTTCAAAGAAGTTCATCGGAAGAAGCTAAAAACAAACTCTGTGTTGAACTTAAAGAACTTTTTGAAGAATATAATGCTAAAGTTATTCAAGATGGTGATTATCCTGGTTGGAATCCTAATCCAGACTCAGATATTTTATCAACTATGAAAAATGTATATCTTGAAAATTTTGGCAAAACACCAGAAGTTAAAGTTATTCATGCCGGATTAGAATGTGGTATTCTTGGAGCAACTTACCCTAATTGGGATATGATATCATTTGGGCCAACAATTCGTTTTCCTCATTCGCCAGACGAAAAAGTAAATATTAAATCTGTTGACATGTTTTGGAAATATTTGATTGAAACTTTGAAAAATATTCCTGTAAAATAATCAAAAATCTTAAATTTAAAAGAGTTTATTGTTAAACAGAGTAAATAAAAAAACTTCTATAATCAGCCAAAAAGCAATTATAGAAGTTTTTTTTTATTGCAAAAATCTTATAAATGTAACATTTAAAGCTTTTTCTGTTTCTATTTTTCAACTTTAGCAATAACGCTTAAACTAATACCTATTGGTGCTGTTTCCCACTCACCTTGGCTTGTCTTTCTAAAACACGATTTCTTTGAAAATGCTGATTTTATAGTTGCCTTTAAAATCAGAAGTTGTGCCTATGTTTTTACCAATAATTCCAATGTTCACATACTCAATTGGCAAATTAGTTTTATCATTAATTACTTCACCTAAAAATGTTTGTCAAAATATGGAATTGGGAATTAAAATAAACAATACTAAAATTAGTATCATTATTTTCTTTATAAATGTTCGTTTCTATTTAAAATCATATATACTCAAAAAAAAATCAACGAGCTTTTAGTGAAACTCGTTGATTGTTATATATTTCTATTAAACTAATTAATTAACAGGGATTTTATTAGGAAGTTCTAATCCGTAGCCTTTTTTCTTATCTTCAACTTTAAGCAAAAATGCAAAAAGCAAACCTAAAAATCCAGTTGCTGCAAAAATAATCATGGGTACAGTATAATCGTAATGTACATCAGCGCCACCCTGAAGTTGTTCAGTAATTCCAGGATTGTATTTTTCTAAAGCCCAACCAATTAACATTGGGAAACCCATTAATCCCCAGTTTTGAATCCAAAATATTAAAGAATATGCAGTTCCTAAATATTGTTCTTTAACTATACTTGGAACAGAAGGCCACATTGCTCCTGGCACAAATGAAAAGGAAACTCCTAATATCATCATCAATCCGATTGCAAACCACTGGTTAGCTGGTCCAAATGCGAATCCAAGATGAACTAAAATCAGCAATAAAGAGCCAAAAATCATTATACTTGCACTTTTGCCTTTAAAATCTAAAAATAAACCAACTACTGGAGTTAGTAACATTGTTCCAAGTGGTAAAAGCGAAGGAATATCACCAGCAGTTTTTTTAAGAACCAAAAATTTATTAACCATTAAATCCGGCGCATACTTCATAAATGGGAAAACAGCAGAATAAAACAAAACACATAGCATTGCAATATACCAAAAAGCTTTATTAGTAAGTATTTTTCCAAGATCAGAAAATTTGAATTCTTCTTTTTCATCCGATAAGTCAATAACTTCTTGTTTATCTAATTTGAAATCCATTACAGAATATACTAGATATGTTAAAAAGCCTATTACTAATATAACTAATCCAAGAGCAATTGGTCTGGTTACAATTTCTCCTTCTCCTGCTAATCGAGGAGCTTGCCAAAACACCCACAACATCCCTAAACGACCAAAAGCAACTTGTAAAGCCATGGCAAATGCCATTTCTTTACCTTTAAACCATTTAACAACAATCCTAGAACCTGTTACACCTAATATTTCGATGCCTAATCCAAATATTGCATATCCTGCTGCAGCAAGTTTTACTGAAGGATTATAGTCTTTCATAAATGAACTTAGAAAATCAAAACCAAATCCACCATTTAAAAAAGTATCTGATAGAGCGTAATAATTAAGAAATGCACCAATAATCATAATAATGGAAAACATAATTCCTGTAAATCTTATTCCACTTTTATCGAGCATAATACCTCCAAGTATCAAAAAACCAAGAACTACTAACCAAGAATAAGCTCCGGTAAAAAATCCGTATTCATTACCGTCCCAAGCATATTTTGCATTTTCGGTTAGCATAGATTTAAGAGGCGACATAACATCAGCAAAATAATATCCGGCAACAAGTGTTAATGAAACAAAAAGCAATGCAATCCATCTTGCAGTTTTTGATTCTCTTAATGAGTTTTGTATTTGTTCAGTCATAATATTATTAGATTATTAGTTTAGTATTTATAAAAAGCCTATTTTATTTTTAAATTCTTGATGACAAATAACGTAATTTCAATTGGATTCTAAAAAATTATTTTTACAAATTAATTTGTTTTTCAAGAATTAAAATCTCAATACTATTTGCTTTAATAAACTAATATTCTCTTAAATGTTTTTAAACAAGTTTTTATTTACTAAAAAAACTCAAAATATTTAAACCAATTATCTTAATAATTCCCAATAAAACTAAAACGATTTATTTATTTACATGACTTAATTCTGTAACATTAATATAATAAAGGACAAAATGTAAAATTTTATTTAACATCAGCAAAAAATAAAAGCTTGTAATTTGCAATATATTAGGCACTTAAACATATTAGTATTTTCAATATTAATAAATAACAGACATCTATCAGAAGTTTTTTTGGCTTATTTGTTGTATATATTTTTTCAAACTGGAATTAATTCATATATTTGATAAGCTCTTTATCTATCAATAATAGTTAATTAGGGATTTTAAATTAAATCATCAGGACAAAAATGAAATTAAAGTTTACAATTGCTACAAAAATTAGTTTTGCTTTAGGCATTTTATTGATATTTGTTATTTTAAGTAGTGTTTCATCATATACAACTTTGCAAAAAAACCTAAGAATCAATAGAGAAATTGTAAATTATTATCTTCCTGCATCAAAATCTATAGCAGAATTGGCATTAATACTTACAGATTCAAAAATGCTAATTAAAAACTGGGTTTCAACCGAAAAATCAAATACAAAATACAAACAGAAACTTACAAACCTTCTTCAGTTTGAATATCCAGATTTGAAAAACAAAATTGATGAACTTTCAAAATCATGGGATCAAATGGAGAAAAATGAATATAAAACAATTAGTTTATCAATTGACACCCTTTTTATTGAGCACAAAAGAATAATGGAACTTTTAAAAACTCCGGCAGATTATTCGAAAAATATAAACATCGCAGAAGCAGAATCAAAAATAAATGACAAAGGAAATATTTTACTTTTAACTGACAGAATTTTATTTAAAGCGAATATTTTAAATAACAAATTCAACAAAAAAATTGACGCTTCAAATGTAATAATGGAAGCTTCTTTCAATAATTTTAGAGAGTTAATAAGATGGTCGGCCGTAATTTTGTTTTTTATAATCATAATAATTGCTTTTATTCTAACACGTACTATTGTTGTTCCAATTAATTCAATAAAAAAGCTAATTATTAAGATGAGTAATGGTGAACTTCCAAAAGAAAACATCAAATACAGATTTGATGAAATTGGAGAAATGGGACATGCACTTAATGACTTAATAAAAGGATTAATAAAAATCTCTAAATTCTCAAATGAAATTGGTAAAGAAAACTATACTAGTGAATTTGAGCCACTTGGCGAAAATGACGAACTTGGGAACTCGCTTGTTTTAATGCGTGAAAACTTAAAAAAGGCTTCGGAAGAAGCTGAAATAAGAAAAACTGAAAACTTTCAAAGAAGTTGGGCTTCGCAAGGTTTAGCTGAATTTGGAGAACTTTTAAGAGAAAGCAAAAAAGACCTTGAAGAACTTACTAATGAGATACTTGCAAAACTTGTTAGATATTTAGACGCTAATATTGGCGGTTTATTTATTATTAACGATGATAATCAAGAAAATAATTTTCTTGAGTTAATTGCTTTTTACGCATATGACAGAAGAAAATATGTAGAAAAACATATAAATTTAGGCGAAAATTTAGTTGGACAATGTGTTATGGAAAATGAAACTATTTTCATGACAGAAATTCCTGATGATTATATTGAAATTGCTTCCGGATTAGGAAAAGATAAGCCAACAAGTTTATTAATTGTGCCTCTTAAATTAAATGAAAAGGTTTATGGCGTTGTTGAATTAGCATCTGTAAAAAAAATAGAAAAATACCAAATTGAATTTGTTGAGAAAATTGGTGAAAGTATAGCTTCTACTATTTCAAGTGCTAAAATAAGCTTGCATACAGCTAAATTACTTCAGGAATCTAATGAGAAATCTGAAAGACTTACAAAACAAGAACAAGAATCTAAAAAGCAAATTGAAAAATTAGAACTTGATGTTGAAACGCTTAAAGTAAATACCGAAAGCCTGAAATCTAAAATTAAAGACCAGACTGAACAATTTAAAGATGACATTGAATATCAAAAAGAAGCAAATAAAGATTTAAATGAAGAATTAAACTTTAATAAAGAAGAGTTTAAAAACATTCTTGAAGCAATGAATAATTCTTTAGGAAGTTACTACTTGTCAAATAACGGAACTTTTACAAGTGCAAACGACAGTTATCTTAAAATGACAGGAAAAAGCATGAAAGAACTAAAAGGAAATAAACTTGAAAAATTCATGGCTGATGAAGATATTAATTCTCAGGATTATCAAAATCTTATCCCAAATTTACTTTCAGGTCATATTTACAGAAAACTTAACCGCTATTTATTTGGGAAACAAGAAAAATGGTTTCATGAAACATTTACTCCAATTTATGATAGCAACGGAAATTTCTTACGTATAATTTGCATATCAAAAGATATGACTGAAACTGTAAACAAAGAAAATAAATTGAAAGAAGATTACATTATTGCTCAGGAAGAAATCAAAAAATTAAAATCCAGACTTTTATAAATCATTAAAAAAATCAATAAAAAAAGTTCCAAATTGCAAGTTTTTGACAAACTGGAATCTGAAACTTTTTTACAATTAATCCAATATTTTAATTCCTAATCAAATTCAGCAAAAAACTTTTCAGTATCTAATGCTGCCATACAACCTGAACCTGCAGCAGTTACAGCTTGTCTATAAATTGAATCTTGAACATCGCCTGCAGCAAAAACACCTAGAATATTTGTTTTTGAAGTTCCGGGAATTGTTTTAATATATCCGGTTTCGTCCAAATCAAGATAATCTTTAAATATTTTAGAATTTGGTGTATGTCCAATTCCTAAAAAGAAACCATCTATTTTTATTTTAACTTCTTCTTCGTCCGGTTTACCCATTCTTTTGATAAGAGTTAAACCCGTAACAACTTTATCGCCGGTAATTTCTTTTGTATTGTGCTCGTATAAAACTTCAACATTTTTGATGTTTTCAACTCTTTTTTGCATTGCTTTTGAAGCTCTTAAATAGCCTTTTCTTACTACTAAATATACTTTATTACAAAGCCCAGCAAGATAAGTAGCTTCTTCAATTGCGGAGTCGCCACCACCAACAACAGCTACATCTTTTCCTTTGTAGAAAAATCCGTCGCAAGTTGCACAAGCAGATACTCCAGCGCCTCTGAATTTTTTTTCTGATTCTATTCCTAAATATTTAGCAGTTGCTCCTGTAGAAATTATAACAGACTCAGCATCAATCTGTTGCTTGTCGTCAACAATAATTCTAAACGGACGTTTTGAAAAATCAACTTTTGTTACTTCGCCCCAGCGAATATCGGTTCCAAACCTTTCTGCTTGTGCTTTTAAATCTTCCATCATTACAGGACCTGTTACTCCTTCAGGATAGCCGGGGAAATTTTCAACTTCGGTTGTTGTGGTTAATTGCCCGCCCGGTTCCATTCCTTGAATTATTACAGGATTCAAATTTGCACGAGCGGCATAAATTGCAGCTGTATATCCTGCTGGTCCGGAACCTATGATTAAACATTTTATATTTTCAATTTTTTCGCTCAGTTCAACTGACTTTTTGTCATCAGTTTCATCAACATTCATTGGTTTAAAAAAGCTCATTTTTTTTATCTTTTATTTTATTTATTATATAACTTATTATTTTTCTGATATTTATACACATATCCGATTATATATTCTTACTAGTTTTCTCAAAAGACATACCAATATAAAATAAAGTACAAATTGTCGTATTTAAGCATTACGCATTTTCAACACCCACAATTCTACCATTTCAGAATTACGCCAATTTTGATTTCTTCGTGTTTTTTTTGAAGCCTCACTAACTTTTTTTTGTATAAATATTTCCTTTTGGAATCGTCCGCCTTTTAATAATTCTGCTTCTATAGGATTAAACTCACTGACTTTAGTTATTTGTGCCAAATTTGAAAACATAAGAACAACTCTCCCATCTTCTTTAAGGTGCTTTTTTGCTTCAGCGAAAAACTGCGGAAACAAATTAGAATCGTAATATATAGCTTTATCTAAGCCTTCCATATTATGATAAGCAGGAAGCCATGGCGGATTAAATACAATTAATTCCGTCTTGAAATCGAAATCGGCAAACAAATTACCATGCATTAATTCTATTTTAGAATTTAGCTTAGTATTATTCAAATCTTCATGTAAACCAAAAATGGCGTTAGGGTTAGAATCCGTTCCATAAATTTTCTCAAAACCATATTTCAACATCTGAAAAGAAAGAACTCCAGAACCAATACCAATATCTATGGCTGATTTTTTTTCTCCATTATATTTTTTTAACCAATTATCAAAAAGTGTCAAATGTTCGAATCGTGTGGGAAAATAAGTTCCAAAAAATGGATGTATTTTTTTATTTAAAACCGGAATAGAAATTCCTTTTTCGTACCATTGCCATGAGCTGTTTAATCCTTGAACTTGAGGAAATGGCAATAAAAACTCATCTAATTCGGGATATAAAACTGAAAACCAGCCAATTACAGGTGCTTTCCTTACTGTTAATTTATTATGGCTGACAAATAATAATATTCGATGCGAAAGTTCGCGAAATACAGAACGAAAATCTCGCTGACCTTGAAATGATTGATCTGAATTTTTATTTTTAACGTATTTCTTTAGCTCGTTTAAAACGGCAAGTCCGCTACTGTAAAAGTCGGCGATTAAAACATTGTGTCCTTCTACAAGCGCTTCAACAGCTATTTGAGGATCCATTCTACGCTTGTATGAAACCACATCAATATCCGAAATAATAGGCTGCGGACGATTAACTTGTATTTTTTTTCCCGAAACTGTAAATATTAATCCTGATTCGTTTTCTTGCATTTTTAAAATTTATTTTCACAATTTACAAAGTAAAGACAATTAATGTAATTTTGCCAAATGTTTATTGTATACTTGTTCCGTTAAGGTGTGATTTAATATGGATATTCAATTTTAATAATCACATCATTATTAAAATATTCAATGTCTCCGTTCGCCATCGGTTTAATATATAAGGATATTTGATTCATGAATATTTTAAAAATTTCTTCAAATATACGAATCAAAATTAAAAATCTTTATGATATTGCAGAATGTTGGTTTTAGTGCATTGGAAAGGTTGTGTAACTAAATTGTGTTTATTTCCAATTTAGCTACACGTTTTTTTATTAATTGCAAATTTATTGTTTTTATTTATTGAAAAACAGAAAATTATTGAACAATTAAATATAGATATTAGTTTATAATCAGCAAAATAAATTAATCTATGGTTTTTATTTACAAATTTCAAAATGCAAAACAAAATCTGAAAAATTATTATTTTTAATAATATTAACAATTAATTAAATTGTAATTATTTACTTTTGCAAAAAAACATTTATGTTAAAGTTTTTAAATAAAATACTAATATCAATATTCTTAATTCCTGTAAAATTTTATCAGTGGTTTATTTCTCCTATTTTACCTCAATCGTGCAGACATGTACCAACATGTTCTAATTATGCTGTTGAAGCTCTTAAAACACATGGAGTTTTTAAAGGCATATTACTGTCTATCAGACGATTATCTAAATGTCATCCTTGGGGAACAAGTGGTTATGATCCTGTTCCTGAAAAAGGCTATCAAATTTTTAAATTTAAAAAATATAAATAATCCTTAATTAATTAAAAAAATGGTTGTAGATGTATTAAAACATTCTATTATGATTACGGTTTTTGTAATTGTAATGATGATATTAATTGAATTTATAAATGTTCAATCTAAAGGCAGTTGGAATAAATCGTTAAATAAATAAGCTTGGTTGCAAGTTATTATTGCTGCTTTTATGGGTATTTTGCCAGGATGTTTAGGTACGTTTGCCGCTGTTTCGCTTTATGTGCATCGTATTTTTAGCTTTGCAGCTTTAGTAACTTTAATGATTGCCACATCCGGCGATGAAATTTTTGTTATGTTTGCTATGATGCCGGGAAAAACACCTTTGTTATTAATTATTTTGCTTGCAGTTGCTATCATTGCAGGGCTTATTATTTCTTTTTTTACCAAAAAAAATTATATGCCCGAAAACTCAAATATCCATACACAATTATATAATAATGAGCCTAAATGCTTTAATAAAAGTATAATTACATTACAATTAAAAGAAATTAGTTTTCATCGGGCTTTATTGTTAACAGGCGCATTGTTGTTTATTGTATTTTTGATTACGGGTGATATTGGACCAAAAGAATGGGAATGGGAAAAAATCACTTTTTTAATTGTTAGCATAATTGGGTTTTTAATTGTTTTATCTGTTACTGATCATTTTTTAACTAAACATGTTTGGAATCATATAATTAAAAAGCATTTACTTAAAATTTTCTTATGGACTTTTGGTGCATTTGCCTTAATTCATCTTCTTGAAGATTATATAAATATAAATACTGCAATTCAAGATAATGTTTGGATTGTATTGTTGGTTGCCGTTTTAATTGGAATTATTCCTGAATCGGGTCCACATATTATTTTTATAAGCCTTTTTGTTGCCGGCACTATACCTTTTAGCATTTTAATTGCAAATTCAATTGTACAAGACGGACATGGTTCTATTCCTTTGCTTGCAGAATCTAGAAAAAGCTTTTTGTATATGAAATTACTAAATGTACTTGTCGGACTTTTGGTTGGAGGAGTTTTAATATTGTTCAATCTTTAAAAAGAAATTATTAAACAACATGAATTCGATATGAAAATTTAATTAAATTTATATCGCTATTATTACTTTTTAATATAAGATAATTACTAAATTGTTAAATTGCTGAATTTAAACAATTTAACAATAAAGTAATTTTATTTTTTTAAAATGCAATAAGAATTATTTAAATTATCTTTTTCTTAAATCGAACTCTGTTTATTAAGCAATACAGCTATCTTAAAACAGAGCCTTTGTCAGTAAAAAAACATTATTGAACTTCAAAAATAAGGTTTTTAGCGTCAAAATTTATTTTCGAAATTGCTTCTATTGCAGCTTTTAAATCTTCCGCAGGAATTTCTGTATTTTTAACAGAAAGAATTACCAAATTAGGATTTGAATATAAATACTTTAAAGTTTTAATCTGTGTATTAGAACAATCTATTTCCCTTAAAGTTCTTACAAATTGTAACGGTCTTAATGTTTTAATTTGAGTTGTAGAAACGTCTAATATTTGTAAGTTTTTGAGATTTGACAAAGGTGTTAAATCTTCAACGTCTGTTTTAGAACAATTAAAGTCATATAAATTATTTAAACCTTCAATACCTTCAATAGAATATAATGTTGTATTATCAGAAACATCTAATTTATTTAAATTTTTAAGATTTTTTAAAAAAATCAATTCGTTTATTGTTGCAAAATGTATATCTAATACTTGCAAATTGCTTAAATTTAATAAAGGTCTTAAATTTTTAACCATTGTATTTCCGCAATTCAAATTTTGAAGGCTTGTTAAATTTTCTATTGGTTTTAAACTGCTTATATTATCATTGTTTGAGCAATTAATTTCTTTAAGATTTGAAAGATTTTCTATTCCTTCAAGACTTTCTAAAGCTGGGCAATCTGAACATTTCAACATTTCTAAAAGAACCAATTGAGCTAAAGGTTTTAAATTTTGAATTTCATCATTATGTGAACAATTAATTCTTTTTGTTTTAACAACTCTGTCTAAATCTTCGTCGCTTGGTTCAACTTCTTTTCCTTTAAATTGTTCTTTATAAAAAACTTTTTTCCATTGAGGTGATAGATTATTCCACCAAGTTCTGTTATCTATTTGTGCATTTAAAACCGATTCTATTAAAAATACTACTGTAAAAATTAATAGTAGTTTTACATGTGATTTTCTCATATCCATTTAATTTAATATTTATTCAAAGTTATTACAAAATATCATTTTTTTAAAATATTATTAGTAATTTATTGACGATTAACAATAATTACAAGTAGAATGTAGCAAAGGCTATATTTCTGATGTTTAAACAAATAGCACTAAAAAATTATTTATCAGTTGGAATATTTTAAATTAAACTTTCACTAATTTCAGTTTAAAACTAAAATTTACTGATTTAAAAATACAGACATAAAAACCACTAAATAAACTTTGAGTATTAATTGTAAAAGAATTTGGGCCTGAAAAATATAATTTACTATCTGTTTCAAGAACTTTTTTACCTGAAATATTATAAATTGAGATTTGAATTTCTGCATCTTCTGCCAATTCTATTTCAAATTGTATATTTTCGATAAAAGGATTTTGAAAAGAAACTAGTTTGTTTGAATATTCAGGATTGGTATCAGGATCAGGATCGGGATCATTGCCAATTTGATCAAATTGCACATTAAGTTCAGTTTGATTTCCGCTGTAAACATAAATATCAGTAAATTCTTTTTGCAAATATCCACTTGTTTTAAAGATAAAATTATAATTACCCGGATTTAATAATCGATAAAACATTCCATTTTCAGCTTCGGAATAAACTTCTGAGCTGTCGCTATCTGTTTGTATATAAACTTTTGCTTTTATTGGATTTCCGTCAATATCTGTAGTTTTTCCTTTAACACCTGTATTTAGAGCAGCAATGTAATTTAAAAACGATCTATAATTATAATTCCAGTAATTATTTAATTCAGAGGCCGCAGGCATTTTAGTTTGAGATAATTCGATAGTGGTTTCGCGTGAATGCAAATAATAATTTACGTAATCTTGTCGACCACCGTTAATCCAATACCAATCATTACCGTTAGTAATTCCGTCAACAAAACCTGTCATATATCCTGAACTATTGTCGTGCACAGTATCAGCATATTGTGCAGATATATTTTGATACCATAAATCATCTGCATGTCTTTTCGACCATGTGTCCCAAGGATAATTTACAACTTCAGCTCCTCCATGAAAATTTGCAGATAAACTAAATTTATTAGTTTGCATAAAGCTCATCATATCTTGAGTTTCAGGCTGTCTGGTTCCATTTGGATATTCGCCGTCGACAGGATCAGGAAAATTACGATTTAAATCAAAACTGTTTGCATTTGTTCGTGTAGCATCATTTACAGTTGAATTTCCTGAAGCGTAAGTTCCATCAGGATTAGCTAAGGGATTTATCCAAATTTCATTCTTGTTTATTAATTCTTTAATTCTGTCGTCTGTTTCGTAATTACTTAATAAATAGCTAGTTAAGCGAAGCATTAGAATATATCCTACAACTTCGTCGCCATGCATTGTTGATGTATAAAAAAAAGCGGGTTCTTCTTCATGCAATTCTACATTATCTGAAATTTTCAATGCTAAAACTTTACGGTTTTCAACACTGTTGCCAATTTCATGTAGAGAACAAATTTCGGGATAATCTGCAGCAAATTTATTCATTAAATAAACATATTGATCATAAGTTGGATAACAATTCCAGTTTTCTACTGCGTTATTATCTACACACATGTCAACAGCTTTAACCATTGAAGGAGGTGTTTGTACTTCAAACTCAAAATTTGTTTTTAATAAATCATTATATTGATTTTGATTTATATAAGCATAAATTTCATTTGCTTTTTCTTTTGATTTATAATTATCTAAATAAACTATATTTTTGATTATTTCAATATCATTTTCACTATTATATTTTATCTTGATATATGCCTCATTCCTGCTTTCCAAGTATTCTTTAACAGTTTTTTGAGCTTGTAAGTTTGTAACTGCATTAATTAATAATATTAACACCAAAATTGTTTTAATTTTTCTCACTTTTTATAATTATAGTTTTTTTTTATTTAATATGCCTTTATATTAAAATCGCTTTCAATTTTATTCAAATATCTATATATCAGTAACATATCTGATACATCAAGTATTATAAACAAATGCTATTGAAATAAACAGAGCAATAATATTTTTTATTTTTTAATGTTTTCTTTCAACTTATCAATTCTAAAAATTGACCCAAATTCGCTATCAAATTCAATAGAATAATTTCCATTTAAATATTTTGCAGGCAAATTTTGAATTAATCCAAATTGAGAAACAAGTATATTTTTTTCAGATAAAACATTATCGTTTATTAATAGTTTTACTTTAACCATATCAGGTATTCTGTAATATAAACCTTTTTTTTGTTCTTTTATTTTAGAAACTCGTTTTAAATGATTTTGAGTTTTATCAAAACTTTTAATTTGATTTAAGTTTCTAAATGCATCTAGCTCAATAATTACAGGAATTCCACTCATATCATTATTTTCAACTATTCCTTGTGTTGATGAAAATCTAAAAAGTATTTTTTGGGTTATTTCTCTTGTTTCTTGCGGTATAAAGTCATAATTGTAAATAAATGTTTCCTCTGCTTTTTTGCCAATAAAAAATGAGAGATATTCTTTTTCAATTCTATTTATGTTTTCAACCATAATTGCTAAAGCTCCACCTTCGGGTACAATTTCGGTATATCCGTCGCCAACTAGTGTTGCAGCTCTGTCTTCTCGTAAAGTTAAAATTTTGGCTGCCAGTTCTTTTGCTTTTTCAGATAAAGATTTTTCATTTACAACCTGTTTTGGCAATTCAACATCATCAAAATTAATTTCCTCTGATTTAGATAAAAATCGATTTGTTGATTCAGTAAAAAAATTATTCGCTTTTAAATTTTGTTTATCTGTTTTGAAATCTACAAATAAATTTTCATTATCATAAATATTTGAATTATAGTTTCTTATAATTCCCAAACTGTTAAATTGAACATCAATATCTTCAAAAATTTCTTCGTGCTCTATCAAATATATTTGACTTGTATCGGCTATTGGATATGTGAAAAAATTAATATCTTCAACTTCCCATTTTACCTCATCTTTCAAAAATGCATTATCTATATCCAAATATCTTTTTGCGTAAGCCGCAAACGGACCACTTTTATATACAATTTTTTTAAGTTTTATCTCTGTTTTAATTACCGTTTTAGGCAAGAAATACATTATCGCATGATTTCTGATTCCTGCTGCATCATTTATATTTATAACATTATATGAAACGTCTGAAGTTTTACATGAACTAAATGATATGATTATTCCTAATGTAAGTATTGATATTTTTTTAATTATCTTCATTTTATTTTTATGTGTTTAAAAAATTATTTTTTTATATTTCAATATATCAGCATTATAAAAAAAGGTGTATTATCTAAGTCCGCTTTCTTTCATATATTTTTCAGGATCGTTTATAAAATTTGCGGGATCTTTTAATCTTTTTCTGTTTTCCTCAAGTTTCTTAAATGCTTCTTGTTCTTTTTCGTCTAATTCTTTCTGATTTTTAGCTTTACCATTTAAGTATTCAATTTCTTGAATAATTTTTCCATTTACATCATAATAAATCCAAACGCCTTCCATTATGTCGTTGATATACTTTCCTTTAATTTCAAATTTTCCATTTTGATAATAGGTGTAATATGCAGAATTTCTAAGTCCATTGTCAATTCTGGTTTCAAGTTTCAATTTTTCATTATCATAAAATTGCCTCCAAACTCCGTTCTCTATATCGTTTTCCCAATGTTTTTCTTCAGAAACAGAACCATTTTCATAAAAGGTTTTAGAATCGCCATTTTTTTTGCCATCAATATATGTTTCCACACTAATTTTTTTGGCTTTGTTATAAAATATCCATTCTTTATCTCTTAATTTTCCATGATATATTCCTTCTGCAATTAATTCACCATTTTCATCATATAATTTAGCTTGTGCAAACTCAGAATTGCTGTCGTACTTTAAAAAAGCATTTAATTTGCCGTTTTCGTGATATCTTTTATAATCGCCAACAGGTTTGTTATCTTTAAAATACACTTCGTATGCAGTTACGCCATTTGGATATTTCTTGGTCCAAAAGCCTTGTTTTAAGCCTTTTGTGTCTGTTTGATTTACTTTTTGAATATTTACGTTTAATCCAACATTAGCTTCTGCTATTTTTTTAGGATAAAAATATAAATATTCAGTAGTTGTGTCGTTATATATTTTTGCAATATATTCGAAATATGGTTTTGACTTATCTTTGTCTTTACTAATAAAAATATTTCCGCCAAATTCTAATGTTGTTTTATATAAATCTTCAAAAAACTTTTTATAATTTTCCTCAAATTCAGATTTTTCATCAATTCGCTTTACTTTATAAGCATATTTCAAAGAGTTTTTTAAATCATTTGATTTTAACTTTTGCACATTAAGTTTAAACATTTCAAAATATGATTTTGAAATAAAAAAAGGTAAAATATAATTTTCAGCATCTTTTTTTATATATTTCTGTGCAGTTTCAATACATTTATCATATTCAGCATTTTTGAAATAACTATCAAGTTTATTATATTCTTTTTGCGAAAAAGCATTTAAAAATATAATTTGAATTGTTAAAAGCAATATTATTTTTCTCATATCTACGAAATTTTACCAACAAAATTAAAAGATTTATCAATTTATCAGTAAAAAGTTAAATAAATTTTATTGAAAATCACTTTTACTGTACTTTTTATACTTAAAAACACTCGTTACAAATTATTTATGAATAATGCGAGTCAACTTTTTATTTAAAGAATAATTTTCTGAATTTAAGATTGCCTGATAAACTTTTTCTCTAATTTTAAATTTTCTTAATTTTTTATTTGTTGATTTTGGATGAATACTATTTGAAAGAAATATGAAAATAAAATTAGTTTTCGGATTTGCCCAAACTACACAGCCTGTAAATCCGCTATGTCCAAACAAACCTCCTTTTTTCCTATTAAACCCAATTCCTCTATGCGAATTTTCATAAGTATTTGTAAAAAAATCGATAGTTTCTTGTTTCAATATTTTCCTGCCTCCATAGTCTCCTCCATTTAAAAGCATTTGAAATAAAACAGCTAAATCGTTTGCATCTGAAAATAAACCTGCATTTCCTGCAATTCCACCATAAATTGCTGCTGATTCGTCATGTGGCATTCCTTGTAAAACTTGCTTTCGCCAAAATTTATCGTTTTGAGTTGGAGCTATTTGATTTTTGTTGAATTTGCGTAATGGTAAATAACCCATTGTCCTGATTTGCATAGGATTATAGAAGTTTTTAATTAAATAATTTTCAAATGGTTTATCAATTTTTCTCTTAATTATGTCATAAATTATATTAAAATTCATATCGCTATAAACATATTTTTTAGTTGTATCCCATTCTTGCATATATAAAGATTGAACTATTGTATCTAAATAATTTTTATCAAAATAATAATCATCAGCAACTTTAATTGTATGTATAGAATCCTTGATTTTAGAATAATATTTATCATATCTTTTTGTAACAGAATCAGTATAAGCTATATAAGGTAAAATAGGCATATCTGAATTAAGTCCGGTTTGGTGTATGTAAAATTCAATTAGCTTGTGATTTTTAATTGTGCAATTTATAGTATCTTCAATATAATACTTTATTGAATCTTGAAAATTAATGCTATTCAGCTCAAAAAGTTTCATCGAAGCTAAAGTTGTTGCTGCTACTTTTGTTATTGAAGCAAGATCGAAAAGCGTATTGTTTTCTATTTTAATATTTTTGCTATATGTTTGATATCCAAATGATTTGTAATAAAAAACTTTCCCGTTTTTCGCAGCTAAAATTTGACACCCTGGCATTACGTTGCTGAATATTGCGCTATTTACTATAGAATCTATTACTTTTAAATTTTCAGAATTGAAACCGGCTGCTTCAGGAATTGTATATTTTAATCTTTTTATAGAAAAAAATGCTTTTCTTTCTGATTTATTAATTTTAATATCTAAAGGCAAAACGCCTGTAGGCTTTATAGCCCCGGCAATAATTTGAGCAGTTACTTTTTGTGTTATATCGTTGTTATTATATAATTGAATAATTGTCGGAATAAAATCTAAATCGCTAATAATGAATGGATTACTAAAATTTAATAAAATAACATTCTTGCTTTTATTTATTGCTTTTAGTTTTTTTACAAATATTGAATCTTTAAAATATTCTTTACTGATATTGTCTATTGCAATAATTATTGTATTATAGTTTCGAAAATTATTTTCGTTAAATTTATTTACACTTAAATTTGACTTGCTTACATCAAGATAATAATTTAAATATTCGTTTAAAACGGGAAGTTTTGAGTTGCCAAATATCAGTAAATGAGTTCTTTTGTTTAACAAATCATTTAAAGGAACTATGTTTTTTTCATTTTTAACTAATGTAACCGAAGCTTGATTTATATTCCAGGAAATAAGTTTTCTGTTTTTATCGAAAATTTTTGTTAAACTAATTTCTGCCGATTGCAATTTTGGTTTTGTTAGTCCTAAGCTCGATTTTGCTAAAAGTATTTTTTTAACTTTTAAATCGAGCTCTTTTTCAGTAATTTCTCCTTTATCGATTAAATCAATATAAATGTTTTTTAATTTTTCAAAATCGCTTTTTATAACAAAAATATCTACACCATTATTAAAAAGATTTTTAACATTTTCTCTATTTATGCTGTCGTTTAAAGAAGAAATTATTAAGCCTTTAAAATTATAATATTTCTGAAGAAACATTTTTAAATTGAAAATACTCGCCTTTTTTGTAATCCCTTCTGCAAAACTATCGCTTATATGTATAGCCATATATTTATCTAAAGGAAAGTTTGAGTTTATATGCGCTAAAGTGTCAACTGCTATGCTGTCTGTATTAAAAAATAACTGATTGGAATAATTTAAAGAGCTGATTATTTTTTTTTTATGAAGTAAATTTCTGAATTTTTCAGATATTTTATCGCTTCTCTCCTTTTTATCTGAAAACACACTAAATGTAAAGTGTTTGCTATCAGCTAGTTCAATAGAATTTGAGAAATCTATATTTACTGATTCCAAACTTAAAATCTCTGCAAAATGATTTAAATAATTATCAATAAAAACTGAATCTTTTATCGAATTTAAAATCAATCCAATTGGAAAATTAAAATCAGGCTTGTTTATTAAACTACCTTCCGAACCAATAAAAATAGGAATTTCTGAAATTGCTTGACAATAATTTGAAAGTATTAATTGTACGCCAACATCTGTATTTGAATATTTTAATCCTGATATTTTATTTTTGGATATTATTGTATCTAAATCGTCTTTTATATCAATTGTGGCGTTATTTATTTCTAAAATAATTGTTTGAGAAATTTTTTTCTCAATACTCATTTTTATAATTGTAGAATCTACCCATGCATAATCTTCTTGCTCAAAAAAACCTGTTTTTATATCGGGTTCAAACTTCTTGACATCAAAAAATATCGAATAAATTATTATCGAAAACTCAATTAATACAAGAAATCCAATAATAAACTTGAATAAATTCACTTTCATTTTAAAAAAAATTGCATAAAACATCCACGATTACATATAAACACGCAAATGAATGACTATAAGTTAAATATAATCACATGAAATTATCATTTATAAAACAATTTCTACAAACTTTTTGATTGAATTGAAAATATTGTTTACGAAAAGAAAATATTGATTGAAATTATAATTGAAGTCCAATTACTAAAACATCATCAATCTGATCTAGTTTTTTTCCTGAGCCATCTCCAATATCACGCCATTCTTCATATTTTTGATCTAAAATTTCTTTTTGCTCAGACATTTTAAATTTGCTTATTTTCAACAAAAGATCTTTAAATCGCTTTCGCATAAACTTTTGTTTATCAATACCGCCAAACTGATCCTGAAAACCATCAGAAAACATATATAATTTGGTGTTTTCGGTATATGGAATTATTTGTTTTGTAAATTTCCTTTCGGCTTCTCTTTGAACTCCACCAATATCCATATTATCGCCTCTAAATTGCAAAAGCTCATTTTCATTTATAATAAAAATTGGATTTCTTGCTCCAGAATATTCAATAGTTTTATTTTTTTTATCTATCACACATAAAGCCAAATCCATTCCATCTCGACTTTGATTTTTTTCCTGATTCAACTCTGTTCTGATATTAATATGCAAAAGATTTAATATTTCGTCTGCTTCTAATACATTTTGCTGATTTACAATCTGATTCAAATACGAATTTCCTATTAAACTCATAAAAGCGCCTGGAACTCCATGCCCGGTGCAATCAACTGCGGCAACAACAATTTTCTGCTCTTTCTCTTTTTTTGTTATCCAATAAAAGTCGCCACTAACCTCTTCTTTAGGATTAAAATAAACAAACGCTTCTTTAAAATATTCGTTGAAAATATCCGTTTTCGGAAGCATAGCTTTTTGTATTCTACTTGCATAGCTTATACTGCCAGTTATATTTTTATTTATTTTTTCAATTTTAGCTTTTTGCTCATATAAAAGTTTATTTGTTTTTTGTTTGTGCTGATTTGATTTGTACAAGAAAAAAACGAAAATAAATAACAATACAGCTCCAATTCCAATTGCAGAAGTAAAAATCCTTTGCTTTGCAATTGTAGCCTGACTAAGTTCAGTTTCTTTTGTAAGTATCTGTATTTCATTCTCTTGCTGTTGAATTTCAAAACTAACCTGCATTTCCGATGATTGATTTATATTATTTTCTTCAACAATAGAATCCATTACTAAACTATACATTTTTTGAAATTCAAATGCCTGTTTTATTTTCTTCTTTTTTTCATAATATATTGATAATAAAACATATGATTCTGATTTTACATCAAGATAGTCATTTTCATTAGCAATTTTTAATGCTTTGGAAGCATTATTTTTTGCGTCATCTATTTTTCCTTGTTCAAAATTTATTTTACTTAATTTATTGTACAGTTTTGATGCATTATGAAGTTTATCTAGTTTTAAATAAATGCTTAAAGAATTTTTATAATGATTAATAGCATTTTTGTATTCAATTTTATATGAATAAATATCTCCAATTTTATCATCAACTTCTGCAATTTCTATGTTTTTATTTAATGATTTAAAGCTTATTAAAGCTTCTTTTAAAAAAGAAATCGCCTTTTCATACTCTTCCCATTGAAAATAAACCTCTGCAATATTTTTATTTGAAACAGCAATCAAAATAGTATCTCTTGCCGATTTTCTATAATAATGAGAATTTATAAAATATTCTAATGCCTCTTTGCCTTCTGATTGTTTTAAATGAACATGTCCAATTTTATCATAAACTAAAGCAAGTCCTTTTTTATCTTTCAGAATCTCAAAAATTTCTTTAGCTTTTATAAAATATCCCAAAGATATACTGCTTAAATTTCTTGCAAAATATACAGAACCAATATCAATATATGAATATGCTAACTGCTGTTGCTTATTCATTTTCTTATATATTTTAAATGATTTAAAAAAATGATCAAGAGCAAGCGAGTACGATTCCTGATAAAAATAACTATTCCCTAAAAATCCATAAATAGTTGC
This sequence comes from Bacteroidales bacterium, assembly GCA_016937695.1. GTDB lineage: Bacteria > Bacteroidota > Bacteroidia > Bacteroidales > NBLH01 > NBLH01. The sequence goes on along the minus strand of JAFGWC010000004.1, from coordinate 16,860 downwards.
AATTTCCAGACTATCATTTTGCTCTAATGCAAGCTGTAATGCTTGTGCAGCATATTGAGTTGCAAGAAATGGTTGAACTTGCCAATTTTCAAGATAAAGTTCTTTCAAACTATCAATGTTTAGCATTTCATTTCCACTTTGTTCTTGCGAATAAATTAATTCATTAACCGATAAGCTTATAAATAAACTAATTATAAAATAAAGAATCTTTTTATGTTGCATACAATAAATTTTAACCCAAACTGAAATTATTTTTTGCTGAAAAAATTAATTCTTCCCAAATACTTAAATATTAAATACAAAAATCAAAAACAATTAAATATCAAAATATGAAATTTATTTGACATTTAAATATAAAATTTTGTGATTTCTAATAAACTACAATCAATTTACACTACATATTTCTTGCCAGTTGATTATCAAAATCATCAAATATATTGATTTAAAAGACATTTCTAAATTTTTATTGCAAATTATTTTGTTAAAATCTCAGCAATTGATTATCAAATTTATATATCAAATAGATAAATAAAACCTTATTTGTAATTAATCTAATTAAACACGTATCGCTGACTAAAATCATAAATAAATATAGCAAAAGTCATATTCCAAAAGTACAGCTATATCTAATTTTACATAAAATTTAATGAAGTTATATGAAACTAAAAAATTAAATAAAAAAATATGGCTGAAGTAAAAGAATTAGTAAAGAAATTAGTTGAAAAACATGGAAGAGAACGTCAAAATCTTATTCCAATCTTACAAGGAATTCATCTTGAAAACAACTTCCTTTCAAAAGAAGCTATGCTAGAAGTAGCTAAACAATTAGATATAGCATCTGCCGAAGTTTATGGTACAGCATCTTTTTATTCTTTTTTAGACACAGAAGCTGATGGAAAATACAAAATAAGAGTTTGTAAATCTATCACTTGTGATATGAAAGGTAAAAATGAAATTCTGAAAACAATGGAAGACATGCTAAGAATTAAAGTTGGAGAAACCACAGAAGGTAAACGTTTTTCGTTAATTGAAACAAATTGCATAGGATTATGCGACAAAGGTCCTGCAATGCTTATAAATGACGAGTATTATACTGAGCTCACTCCTTCAAAAGTTCGCAAAATTTTAGGAGATTATATCAGAAACGAATACTAAAAAAAAAGGAGATTTAGATATGTTAAATACAAAACTAAGAAAAGTAGATATTATTTTTAGTCCATATTCAATTGAACCATATGATATTCTTAAGTTAACTATTAAAAAAAACAAAGAGAAAGTTATTCAAGATATAATTGATTCAGGATTAAGAGGAAGAGGCGGCGCAGGATTTCCAACAGGAATGAAATGGAAATTTGCTCAACAGCAAGAAAGTAAAACTAAATACGTTATTTGCAACGCAGACGAAGGCGAACCAGGAACTTTTAAAGATCGCAAGCTTCTTGTTGAAGTTCCACGAAAAGTAATTTCCGGAATGGCTATTTGTGCATGGGCTGTTGGTGCAAGCAAAGGTGTAATTTACCTTAGAAGAGAATACAGATATTTGATTAATGATTTAAATAAAGAAATTGAAATTTATAATCAAAACGCCAAAGAAATTGGATTGGATTTTTCAATTGAAATTTTCTTAGGTGCAGGCGCATATATTTGTGGTGAAGAAACTGCACTAATAGAATCAATGGAAGGTAAAAGAGGCGAGCCTAGAAATAAACCTCCTTATCCAATCCAAAAAGGTTATTTAGGTTTTCCTACGATTGTAAATAATGTTGAAACATTTGCATCAGCAACAATGGTTTGCAGAATTGGTTCTGATGAATATAAAAAACTTGGTACAGACGATCAAAAAGGATCAAAATTATTTTCTATTTCTGGCGATTCACCTAAAGAAGGTGTTCATGAACTTGAATTGGGCATGACACTTAAACAATTTGTAGATGAATTTGGGGATGGCGATACAAAAGCAGTTCAAATTGGTGGTGTTGCAGGTTTTTGTGTACCTCGCAAACAATTTGATACAGCAATTATTGGAGAAGGAAACACTACTGGAGGTTCTACAATGATTTTCAATAGTAGTCGATCAATGTATCATGTGCTTCATAATTATCTGGATTTTTATGCCGAAGAATCTTGTGGACAATGTACTCCTTGCAGAATTGGAACTCAACAGCTGTTAAAAGGTATTGAAGCTGTTAAATCTGGTATTAGACCAGCTTCGTATTTAGATCAACTTATTAAACTTGCTGAAACAATGCAAATTACATCTAAATGCGGTTTAGGACAATCTGTTACAAATTCTTTCACTTCTATTGTTAAAAACTTTAGAGAAGAAATGATTTACTAAGTACTAAATGAAAAATTGTCAATGGCAAAAAATTATTTTCATCAAAAAAAAAATAAAAATGGCAGATAAAATAAATTTAATAATTGACGGTATTGAAGTATCAGTTGAAAAGGGAAAATCAATACTTGATGCCGCAAAACAAATAGACATAAGAATTCCAACTTTATGTCATCACGAAGATCTTTGCGTTGCAGGTAATTGCAGAGTTTGTGTTGTGGAACAAGAAGGAAGAAATAATCTTATACCATCTTGTGCAACTCCGGCTGAAAATGGCATGAAAATTAAAACATCTACTCCTAAAATTAGAAGAGCTAGAAAAGACATTATGGCACTTCTTGTTTCTGAGCATAATACACAATGTACAACTTGCTACAGAAGTACAAATTGCGAATTGCAAGATTTAGCTGCAGAATATAATGTTGACAATAATGTTTACCTAAGCGTTCTTAAACCTAATCTTAAAATCGACAAGTCTTCGTGGTCAATTGAAAAAGATGATAGTAAATGTATTCGTTGTCAAAGATGTGTTAGAACTTGTGCTGAACTACAACATGTTAACGCTCTTGCAGTTACAGAAAGAGGTTCGGAAATGAAAATCTCAACTTTCATGCATTTACCAATGAATGAGATTGTTTGTACAAATTGCGGTCAATGTATTACACACTGCCCTACAGGTGCATTAACTGAAAGAAGATACTATGATGAAATTTGGGAAGCAATTGACAATCCTGAAAAGCACGTTGTTATAAATACAGCTCCTTCTGTTAGGGTTGCTCTTGGCGAAATGTTAGGTTATCCTGCAGGAACAAGAGTTACCGGAAAAATGGTTACAGCTTTAAAGAAAATGGGGTTCGATTCTGTTTTGGACACCGATTTTACGGCTGACCTTACAATAATGGAAGAAGGAACTGAACTTTTAACAAGATTAAAAGAAGTTCTTGTTGATAAAAAAGATATTGCATTACCAATGATTACATCTTGTTCGCCTGGTTGGGTAAAATTTATTGAACATATGTATCCTGAGCATCTTGCACATTTATCTACTTGTAAATCGCCACAACAAATGTTTGGTGCATTAGCTAAAACATATTATGCTGAGCAAAAAGGTATTGATCCTAAAAACATTGTTAGTGTTGCAGGAATGCCTTGTGCAGCTAAAAAATATGAAGCAAACAGATCTGAAATGCGCGATAGCGGATATCAAGATGTTGATGCCGGTTTAACAACTAGAGAAATTGGACATATGATTAAGCAAGCCGGCTTAGACTTTCCTGAGCTTGAAGATGGCGACTTTGATAGCATTATGGGTGAATCTACAGGTGCCGGTGTTATTTTTGGCGCAACAGGTGGTGTTATGGAAGCAGCTCTTAGAACTGCATACTTCCTTATTACAGGCAGACCTGTACCTTTTGACAACTTAAATATTACACCTGTTAGAGGTTTAGAAGGAATAAAAGAAACATCTATAAAATTTGAAAATTGTTTGCCCGAATTTAGTTTTCTTGAAGGCGTAGAAGCAAAATTTGCAATTGCTCACGGATTAATTAATGCAAGAAAAATTATGGATCAAATTGCTGATGGCAAATCACCATATCATTTTATTGAGATTATGGCCTGCCCGGGCGGATGTATTGGGGGTGGCGGACAACCAATTCCTACTAATGATGCTATTAGGAAAAAAAGAATTGAAGCTATTTATGCTGAAGATATGGGAAAACCAATTAGAATGTCTCATGAAAATCCTGAAATAGCAAAAATTTATAAAGAATTTTTAGGAAAACCACTAGGTGAAAAATCGCATCATCTTCTTCACACCAAATATAGAAAAAGAAAACGTTATTAGATTTGATTTAGGATTAGGTTTTTAAGGCTGCTTGTTTATTAAGCAGCCTTTTTTATTATAATTTTTCAGGAATAAAATATTATGTTTGTATATTGTTTTATTTGAAAAATCCTTAAATTAAATTATTATTTATGCAGCACTTTAATTTAATATTCGTCTTATAAATAGAAGCTAAAATTGAAAAACAGAAATCTAAATTATGAATTGATTGAGCAATGTAAAAAAGGAAATAGCAAAGCTCAATTTGAAATTTACAAACTTTACTCAAAGGCTATGTATAATACTAGTTTAAGAATTATAAAAGATGAAGCTGAAGCTGAAGATATTATTCAAGAGTCTTTTTTAATAGCTTTTAAAAACATAAATACTTTATCTGGCGAACTTAGTTTTGGAGCATGGTTAAAAAAAATAGTTATAAACAAATCTTTGGACTTTTTAAAAAAAAGAAAAATAGAATTTGAAAATATAGAAAACATTAAATTAATAGATAAGGAAGAAGACGAAGAAAATACTAAAAATGAAACATTAGAACTTAAAGTAAACAAAATAAAAGATGCAATTATGAAATTACCTGACGGATATAGAATCATATTATCTCTCTATTTACTAGAAGGCTACGATCATAATGAAATCTCAGAGATTTTAGATATTTCTGCTTCAAGTTCAAGATCTCAGTTAGCTAGAGCTAAAACTAAACTAATAAAACTATTAACAAATAATAATTAATTACGATGAAGAACTTAGAGGATTTCATAAATGAAAACAGAGAAGCTTTTGATTCTTCAAATTTATCTGAAAATCATCTTGAAAAGTTTGAAAAAAAACTTTTTAGTGATGTTAAGCAGAAAAGGAAAATCAATTATTGGTATGCAATAGCAGCTACAATAATACTTTTAATAGGCTTTTCTATAGTAATTGAGCAAAATATTTCCGACAGAGCTTTTGTTAATAACAAAAATACTTCTTTAAGCGATATATCTGTTAAATATAGCGAAGTAGAACTGTTCTATAAAAATGATTTAGATCAAAAATTGAATGAATTCGATCATCTGAATTGCAAAATCGGAGATGAACAAAGACAAATGATTGATATTGAATTAAAACAACTTGATATTGTATATCATTCTTTACAAAATGAATTAAAAAATAATAAAAACGATCAACGAATTATTGATGCAATGATTAATAATTATCAAACTAAAATTCAGTTTATAGAACTGGTTATTAATCAAATAAAAAATAACTGTTAATAATAAATTAAAAAACGACTTAAAATATAAAAGGAGGAAACTAAAATGAGAAAGGTAAATTTAATAGTATTGGGGATACTATTTGCGATAAGCACAACATATGCGCAAGAAGCATATACTAAAAAATATCATAAAGAGTATAAATCGGACAACAGTACAACCATCGAAATTAACAACAGATATGGAAATGTACATGTAGAAAATTGGGAACAAAACTCAATTTCTATTGATGTGCTTATTACTGTAAAAAATAACAGTAAAGAAAGAGCTGAAAATACATTCAAAAAAATAGATATCACTTTTAAAGAAATTGGGAATACTGTTTCGGCAATTACTGAAATTACTGAAAGTATAAATAATATAAAATTCAGCATTGATTATAACATAAAAATACCAAAAGATATAAATGTTAATTTTTCCAATAAGTATGGAGATCTTTTCTTGGATGAACTTAATGGGCATGCTCAAATTACCACTAAATACGGTAATCTTACTATAAATAAATTAAGCAGAGGCAATGTTAAACCACTAAATTACATAAACATTTCATACTCAACAGGTGTTTGTAATATAAATGAAAGCGATTGGCTGCAACTAGAAACTAAATATTCTAAAGTGCAACTAAATACAAACAATGCATTAATGATTGAAAGTAAATATTCATCTGTAAAAGTAAAAAAGAGTGTTTCAATAGTTTCAAGATCAAAATATGATCATCCTTTTAGAGTAGGTACAACTAAAAATTTTATTACTACTGCCGAATATTCAAACTTTGAAATTGAAAATGTTTTGAAAAGAATTGAAGCAGATGTGAAGTATTCAGATTTTGATATAAAAAACGTTGCAAATGACTTCGACCTTGTTAAACTAAGATTAAGATACGGCAGTTCTGATATTAAAATTTCGGAAAACGCTTCATATACTTTAGAAGCTGAAGCTGCATACGGATCTGTACATTATCCAAAATCTAATACTTTAAATAAAGTTATTGATCAAACTGAATCGAAAATTTGGGGAAAAGTTGGAAACAATAAAAACACTGATTCAAAAGTTATAATCGACACAAAATATGGTAGTGTAAACCTTGAATAAGATTATATAAAAGAGCTCGGCTTTTAAAAAGTGAGCTTTTTCATGTAAATCTTGTGATAACAATCACTGCGATATACTTGATTAAGAGGCAAAATAGTCGTAACTTATTGCTATTAAAATAATAAGTTAAAATCATGAAAAAATTTCTATTTTTTTTATTAGCAATATCAATTATTCTATTCGTTAATTATATTATAATTTCATTAATTGGTTGTATTGCAGGTGCTTGTGGCGCTGGTAGTGATTTCTACTGTAACTTTTTTTGCAAATTTGCTGTCTTTTTAATTATTGCTTCAATTTTAATTCCTATTGGAATAGCATCTTACAAATCAGTAAAAATAAAAACCTGATAAGCTGAGTTCGATACAAGAAAAAGATATTTAAACTAAGCCATTACTCAAAGTAATTTTCTCATCACAAACAGGAATAATTGAGAAATAAATAAACACAAAGAACACTTACTTGTTGCCTTTTAAAATTAAACGCAATGAAGTATCTTTTGTAATATATGCCCAAGCCCAATTTATAAAAATAATAAGCTTGTTTCTTACGCTTAAAATAAGCATTAGATGCAAAAACATCCAAATTATCCAAGCAAAAAAACCTTTAAATTTAATAAACGGCAAATCAACAACTGCTTTATTCCTTCCAAGTGTTGCCATTGAGCCCAGATCTTTATATTCGTAATCTTTTGTTTTTTCACCTTCTATTATTTTTTTTAGATTTTTGGCTAAATTTTTGGCCTGATTAATTGCAACATTAGCCAATTGCGGATGTCCTTTTGGATATAAAGGCGTTTCCATATATGCTATATCTCCTATTGCAAATACATTCTCGGTTTCTGTTATTTTATTTATTCTGTCAACTTTAATTCTATTGCCAGCAGCCAAACTATTTTCCGGAAGACCTTCAATAGTATTTGAGGTAACTCCTGCTGCCCATATTACAGTTTTTGTTTTTATTGTTTCGCCATTGTTTAATTGTAAAATTTCGCCATTGTAATTAACAACAAATTTTTCGGTTAAAAGCTCCACACCCATTTTTTGCAAATAAGTTTTTGAAGCATTTTTGGCTGTTTTGCTCATACTATTTAGTGGATATTTACTGCCTTCTATTAAAAAAATATTTAATTTCGAAAAATCAATTCTGTGATAATCTTTTGGTAAAATATTCTTTTTTATTTCAGAAAATGCTCCTGCCATCTCAACGCCTGTTGGTCCGCCACCAACAATGACGATATTCATTAAACTTTCCTTTTCAATTCCGTTTGCAGAAATAATATCTTCAAATGTTTGAAGAATATGATTTCTTATTGTTATTGCATCATAAGTAGTTTTTAATGTAAATGCATATTTACTGATTTCATTATTGCCAAAAAAATTAGTTTTACATCCCATTGCGAGAACTAGATAATCGTATTTAAATTCACCAATGCTCGATTTTATTATGCTTTTCTTTAAATCTAAACTTAAAACTTCAGCCAATCTAATCATTACATTTTTTCTTTTTCTAAAAATATGACGCAATGGAAATGAAATACTTGACGGCTCAATTTGAGATGTTGCTACTTGATAGAATAATGGCTGAAATTGATGATGATTTAATTTATCGATAAGTATAATTTCAAAAAAACGATTATCTAATCTTCGAACTAATTGTAAACCGGCAAATCCACCTCCTACAATTACTATTTTTTGTTTAACATCCATATTTATTTTCTGATTTATATTTACTTTTAGAAGTAATATTTATGTAACTACATTGTGTCTATTTCCAATTTAGTTACACGTTTTTTTATTAATTGCAAATTTATCTTTTTTTTTTGAATTTCTTATTTTATTTGTTAAAGTCAGAAATTATTGAACGGTTAATTATAGGCATTATGTTTTAAATCAGCTAAATAATTTAAAATATAAAGGAGAGCTTTTGTTGGCAGTAAAAAAATACTTTAATGCGAAAACAAAGTTTTGATTTTTGCATTAAAATAGACTTAGCAAGTCTTTAATTACTTACTAAGTTTTTAACTCATAATTTCAGAGATTTAGTAAGAATCATTATTTAAACTAATTCCCACAAAAGAACCCCAATTGGCTCAATAAGATGATCTATTAACGAATTGCGATTTACAATTCTCGATTTACGAATTAAAAATTACCAATTACCCATAAAAAAACATCGAATAATGAATATTGAATATTGAATGATGATATTTTTTAATTACCAATTACTAATATACTAATATACCAATTACCAATTACCCATAAAAAAAGACCGACACTGAAATTAGAGTCGGTCTTTTTTTTAATAAGTATATATAAAGATTACAAATGAGGTGTAACAGTTTCAATAACTTCCGGTAAATCCATGCCTAAATTTTTTAGATGCTCAATTGTAGGAATACCATTTTTACTCCAACCTCTTCGCATATAAACTGCATCAAGAAGCTTTTCGTATTGAAGTTCTCTATGTTTACGTGTAATTTCCATTTTTTCTTCCAGCGATTTTCCTTTAGGATCTACACCAATATCTTCTTTCATTTGCTTATCGTATTGAGCTTCTAATGAAAGATATTCTTCTTTTGTAACCGGTCCTGCGGCACGGTATGGTTGGGCATCATCTGCTCTTTTACCAAAGCCTCTTCTTAAATTGAAAACTCTTTGAAAATTATAAACTCTTTCCGACATTCTTATCATTTCTTTTTTATCGAAAGGTTTTCCTGTAACTGCCTTATAAATAGCAACATAATTATCAACATGCTCAGGTACTTTTGCAGGCTCGTCTGTTTCTGCATTATTCTCCGGTTCAACATCATTCCAAGGAAGTTTACATAATCCCATTAAACCAAACCAAGTTCTAAACATTGGGAAATAATGTAATGCTTCTGCTTTGTCTTCGAATGTAGGGATCTGATTATTAACCATATCCATAAAAATAAGCCAAGCTTCATCGTGCTGCGGTCCTTTATTTGTCATTGCATATCCACCTTGTTGAGCTAATGATTCTTTAGATACATATTGCGAATATTCAAGTCCTTTATTTTCCATTCCTATATCTTGCATAAAGTTAGCATCTCCCCAGCCTTGTTCCGCAAAATATTTCTTTAATTTCCTAACACCTTGACCTGCAATTTTACCAAATCCCTCGCCTTTTGCTACCAAGTGTAATAATTTCATCGAATCATCGGCATTACCGAAATTCAATTTTAAACCTCCGGTGCGTTCTTCGTTAAGTATTCCGTTTTCGTAACATTCCATTAAGAAACCCATAATTGTTCCCCAAGAAATTGTACAAATACCATAAGTATCACAATAAAAATTTGATTCAATAGTAAAATCAGGATTAAAAATTCCCATAATTGAACCTAATGACGAAGTAGTTTCGTACTCAGGCCCTTCAACAAGAACTTTATCTCCAGCATATGGTCCGCTTCTTAATTCGTAATTGTCAACTCCTTTTGCACAAGACATATTACATCCTACCCAGCAACCATCAGGAACTCCTTGTGTAAAATATGATTTCCAAACATCTCCGTGTATTTTATCTGCATCTTTATGACTTCCAAATTTAAAATTATTTACAGGAAGAAGATTATAATCGTTCATTACATTTGTAAGGTGAGCTGTGCCTTTTGAGCGCATTTGCGCTTGAGATTCGTCAAGGTCTTTCATTTCTTTGTTGAAAGTTTTTCCTCTTTCCATAATGGCTTTCATATCAACAACATTGTTAAGATTACCACTAATTCTTGGAACTTTAGCAACAATTGCCTTAATACCTTTATCTCTTAATACAGTACCAATTCCACCACGTCCGGCTTGTTTAAAACGGATTTCTTTTCGTTTTGTATCATAAAAAGAAAAATTAAGCATTCCAATCAATGAATGTTCTGCTGCTGATCCGGCTGAAACTACAGATACTTTAACAAGGTCTTTTCCGGCATCGCTATTTGCTATGGCTTTCATAAGTTTATCAGCAAGTACGTGAGAATCACTTGTTCCTTCAGGTGCTTCTACAATTTTTATTTTTCCTGCTTCGCCATCAATAATAATTATTACGTCTTTAGCTGATTTACCTTGAAGCTCAAGAGCATCAAAACCGGAAAAATTTAAAAAAGGACCAAAGTAACCACCAACATTACTATCCATAACAGAATCTGTTTGAGGAGATATAGTAACAACAAGAGATTTTCCGGTACCTGAATATTGAGTAATTCCGGCAATTGGGCCCGGACTTATAATTATCTCGTTTTCAGGATCATTCCATTTTGTGTCTGGTTTTGTAGCATCCCAAAGTAATTTTAAACCATATCCTTTTCCGCCTATAAATTTCTCCTTCATTAAAGGTGCTACATCTTTTTGAGTTATAGAGCTATCTGTAACATTAACATGTAAAACCTTATCAGTATAACCCTTATCCATTGGTGTAACGTTATAGGAGATTTCCTTAATAACTTTTAGTGAATTAATATCCATTTTGATATTTTTTAAGTTTTCTATTAAATATTGCTTTGCAAAAGTACAAAATTAATCATTGAGATTTATAAAAATATGATTTATAGCATTATGCAAAGTTTTGCATATCGCGGGTTTGCGTTTTTAAGACAAAAGTAAAAAGGCAAAAGATAAATGTAAAAAAACAAAATAGTTTAGTAGTACTTTTTAATAATATCAAACATTAAAATTTTAATCCATTGTTTATTATTGATAATATTTGTAACTTGTTATGAATATAAGTTAAATCATAGAAATAATATCACTTAACAATTATATTATAACAAAATATCCAAATAATAAATTATTTTAATTAAAACCTTTTATTATGAAAGAGTTAAGAAACCTAAAGCTAGTTTTACTGATTTCCATTTTATGTACTTTATCAATTAATGCTTTTAGTCAGTTTGAGGCTAAAATGCAATTTACACTTTCTGGTGTTAAAAAAGATTTTAAAGTTTTTAGCGACAAAAACAGATACCGTAATGAATTTAATGAAGATGGACAGGAAGGGATTATAATAGTTCTAAATCAACCAAAAAAAGTATTTGTGATAATACCGCAGCAAAAAATGGCAATTAAAACAAACCCATACAGCCCAATGAGCATGGGAAATGATCCATTAAAACTTTACGAATATCAGCTAGATTTAGGCGGAACAGAAAAGATAATTGGTAATGAAACTGTTAATGGTTACGACTGCGTTAAAAAAGAGTTGTACGGAGAAAGCAAGCAGCTTTTGTACACTATGTGGTATTCTAATAAATACTCATTTCCAATAAAAATTGTGAGCCATATTGATGTTGCCGGAGACACAAATATGGAACTTAAGGATATTAAATCATGGACAGCTGATGAAGCCGGCTTTAAAATTCCTGAAGGATTTACAATTATGGAACAGTAAAAAAAACAATCTGCAAGTGAACGAAATGGTTTCCAATTTTCAGAAAACAAGAGAAACTCCCATTTTGTTTTAGCTTAATTTATGATTAGTTGAAATTTTATGGTTTTTCTGTCAAATACAGCATTTTCTTGGTTCTTAATTTATACGCAGTGTGCTTATTTTAAATCGATAAAAACAGGCTCTAAGTCAATCATTTCAGCATCATTATATATAAAGCTTTCGAATAAAAATCCGGTTATTCTTGCAGGATTATATTTATCAAAAAATAAAAAATTAACGTACGTGGTGCTTCTTTCCGATGAAATCGAATAATTATTGTCAAGAACATCGCTGCCTTGCAAAGAGAAACATGTTCGCGAAGTATGAACTTTATCGTTATAATTTGCCGTAATTATAATTACCTGAACAGCATCTGGTTCGAAATAATTTTGAGGGAAACCGGTGCTGAATCTATATCTGAATTTATCTGCTTCATGGCCTTGAGCTTTTCTTACAATCTCAAACTTTAAAGATTTCCACTTTCTCACCATTCTTTTTAAGCTTTCATTTTTTTCATTATTAACATAGGATGCATCAAAAACGTTTTTTCTGTATACAAATTTTGCCTTTTCTGCCGATTTATAGTTAGGAAATGGACCAATTGCCAATTTCTCGAAGTTTAAACCTACGTCTAAGCTTGCAATAAAATCTTCTTGGGAACCTGTTGAAACTCTAGACGGAATTGGTTCTAAATATATTCCTTTTATTGAATCGCCAGAATATGGACTTACGTAAAAAAAAGAATAAGTAATATCGTTTTCTTTTTGTTCAGATCCTTTTTGCAAAATTCCTCTTGATACATTTTTATATAAAGACATAGAGTTTTCGGCCTGATGTTTTTCAGAAAAAGGGCCAATAATTATTTTACTTCTAATCATTCCTCGCTGATGGTCTTTATCAAATTCATCAAAAGTGCCTGATATAATATTATCATAAATATTTTTTATATGAATCTGAACTGCTCCTGAATTTTGATTTGGAATTTTCTCTAATTCAATAAAAAACCAATAATTTATTGCTGCTTTTTGAAGTAAAGGATTTTCAGCCAATTGCGCTTTTAAAGAAGTTGTACACAAAATAAAAATTAGAATGAACTTGTACATATTTTTGGTTTTGTTTTTTAATTTGGCTTAAATAGCCTGTTCCAAAAATGTTAATTGGAACAGGTTTTTAATATATTAAGTTTTTTTTACACTATTTCTGCTTATTATTAGATAATTAGATACAACTACCTGATTATTAAATTTATAGTTTTGCAAAAAATTACAATTATCAGACCAAATCCAAATATTAATATTGTTTTTCGACTCTTCTTTTAGCTTCTTTTTCAATTAATTGAAGTTCTCTGCTCGATTGTCCTTTTACTGATGTGTTTTCTTCTGCTCTTCTTAAAAGATATGGCAAAACATGTTTTACCGGACCATAAGGCATATATTTTGCAACATTATATCCTGCTTGAGCCAGATTAAAACTAATATGGTCGCTCATTCCATAAAGTTGAGAAAACCAGAATCTTTTATCGTTTTTTTCGTATCCTTTTTCTTCCATTAATTCAGCTAAATATGCTGAGCTGTATTCGTTATGTGTTCCGTTAAAAACTGTTATGTTTTTGATGTTTTCTACACAATATTTTAATGCTAGATTAAAATCGCAATCTGTACTTTCTTTGTCAGGTTGAATTGGGTCTTTATATCCTTTTTCTGCAGCTCTGGCACGTTCTTTTTCCATATATGCACCACGAACAAATTTAGCGCCCAAGAAATAAGCTCCTTCTGTTGCTGCTTTATGTGCTTGTTTAAGTATATCAAGTCTATCCCAACGATACATTTGATATGTATTAAAAACAATAGCTTTTTCTTTATTGTACTTTTCCATCATTTCTGTAACAACTATATCAAATATATTTTGAAACCATGTGTCTTCTGCATCTACAAGAATAGGAATATCTGCTTCAAAAGCTGTTTTGCATAGTGTGTCTATTCTGTCTTTAAATTTCTGAACTTCTGCTTTTTCAAATTCAGTTAGTTCTTTATTTTCGCTTGCTTTTTCTAATATTGCACTTTTACCGAAAGCTGTTGGTTTAAATACTGCAAAAGGAATATTTGGATTAGAGCCTGCATTTTTAATCGAATTTATAGTTTCTTGCAAAGCCTTTTCAATATCTTTATCGTCATCTTTTCCTTCAACAGAATAATCGAGAATGGCTTTTACATTATATTCGCCAAGCTTTTCAACATTAGTTTTGCATTTTTCAATAGTTTCGCCACCAACAAAATGTGCATACAAAGTTGGTTTTGCTGCCCAAGCTACAGGAAAATTAATACTTATGGCTATTTTTGTAAGGCTATTTCCTGCTTTTACCAAAGACGGGCTTCCCATTACTTTAAATAAAAAATGTGCTTTTTTTAATTCTTTGTCCGATTTACTTTTAAAAGCTATCTCTGTATTTTCAAATTTTATCATTATTATTAAATTTTATAAAATTAAAACTCGTTGATTAATAAACTGTTTTGTAATTTTGATTGCGAAATTATAAACAAAAAACGAAATTAAAAAGATTGACATTAAAATGAGCTCTAAAATAATTTTCTCAAATAATTTTAATGATGTTTCTGATATCTTTAAAAACAAATTACAGCATAGATTTTTTTTACTTGCTGATGAAAATACTGATAAATATTGCATGCCTTTAATTAAAGATTTTCTGCCGAATAACATCATTAAAATTAAAATTAATAGTGGCGAAAACAATAAAAACATAAACTCTATAATTTACATTTGGCAAAAACTTACAGAAAACAATGCTGATAGAAAATCTACACTTATAAATTTAGGCGGCGGCGTTATTTGCGACTTGGGCGGATTTGCAGCATCTACTTACAAACGCGGAATTGATTTTGTAAATATTCCTACAAGTTTGCTTGCACAAGTTGACGCTTCGATTGGCGGAAAAACGGGTTTCGATTTTATGGGTTATAAAAACCAAATTGGTAGTTTTAATTCGCCTTTGGCGGTTTTTGTTAATGCTGATTTTTTAAAATCTTTAAACAAAGAAAATCTAAAATCTGGTTTTGCCGAAATGATTAAACATGCTTTAGTTTTTGACACAGAACATTACAATAATTTAATCAAACTTGATTTTGATAAAATAGATTACCAAAATTTACTGATACTAATAAAAAAATCTATTTCTATTAAAGAATATTTTGTTGAAAAAGACCCTTTTGAAAAAAACATCAGAAAAACATTAAACTTTGGCCACACTGCCGGACATGCATTTGAAAGCTATTTTTTAAATACCGAAAATGAAATCGCACATGGTTATGCTGTGGCTTTCGGAATTATTATTGAACTGATTTTATCTTACAATAAATTAAAATTTCAATTATCAAAACTAAAAGAAATTACTGATTTTATAATAAAAACATACGGCAAAATACAATTTAACAAGAATGATTATGAAGCTTTATTTGCGCTGATGAAACAGGATAAAAAAAATGAAAACAACGAAATAAATTTTACATTATTAAGTGATATCGGAAAATCATTTATTAACTCATCTGCAACAAAAAAAGAAATTTTTGAAGCTTTTGATTATTATTTTAAATTAGTAATTTGGAATTAAAAACTAATTACAAAAAATGTATAAATTATATTATTCCAGCCAAATACAAATATAAAACACAAAATTATGAGTAAAAACAGATATAGTTTAACTAAGTTTTCTTCCAAAAATGCTTATGATTGGTGGTGGCATTCATTTGTTGCTACAAATGCTGAAACCGGCGAATTAAAACCTTTTTTTATCGAATATTATGTAATTAACCCGGGTTTATGGAAAGATAAAATTATATTTGGACAATCTGAAGAGAATAAATTAAATAAGAAAAAGCCTTGTTATGCAATGTTAAAGGCCGGAACTTGGGGCGAACAGAAAGTACAACTGCATAATTTTTACAATATATCCGACTTTTATGCTTCTTCAAAAGAACTTAACTGTAAAATTGGCAATAATGAACTAACAGAATCTAATCTTTCCGGAGCTGTTAACGTTTCGGAACAAGAACGAGACTTATATCCGGAAAGAATGAGTGATGCAGGATCTATGCAATGGAATCTATCGGTAGAAAAAAAAGTAAAGTTTGATGTTGGATTTGGCAGTTCGAAATTGCTTAATTTATTAGGCGCATTTCAAATGTATTGGCATGTTGAAGGAATGAAATGTAATTTTAAAGGCGAAATTGTTTTCAATAATCAAAAATACATTGTTAATCCTGAAAGCTCTTATGGATATCAAGACAAAAATTGGGGAACAGATTATACAAATCCATGGATATGGTTGAATTGTAATAATTTTACATCAAAATTAACAAACAATAAAATTGATGCAAGTTTGGATTTAGGCGGAGGCTGCCCAAAAGTATTTGGAATTTCGCTGAAGCGCAGAATATTAACTGCATTTTATTACAAAGGCGAATTTATTGAGTTTAATTTCTCAAAGTTTTGGAAAAAATCTAAACAGCAATTCAGCACCGATGAAGATGAAAAATACTTTTACTGGAATGTGATTTCTGATAATCGAAAATTTAAAATAGAGGTGAATTTTAAATGCGAAAAATCAAAAATGCTTTTAGTTAATTATGAATCGCCAAATGGCGAAAAAAATCATAATAAATTATGGAATGGCGGACATGCTGAAGGAATAGTTAAACTATATAAAAAACAAAACAAAACAATTGAATTAATTGATGAACTGGAAGGAAGTTTGGGCGGTTGTGAATATGGCGAATATTAGAACAATTTACAATGCACAATTGACTTGAAAAAATCCTGCAAGCGTTAGCAAGACCTTACAAATTGGCAATTAGTATATTGGTAATTGGTTATTAGTATATTAGTAATTGGTA